>NZ_JAGJEJ010000039.1:0-5411 GCF_018101025.1 Pseudoalteromonas sp. MMG006 | reverse complement strand
TAGTACAAAAACAAAAGGGCCAAATTTAATTTGGCCCTTTTTAGTTAACGCTATTATGTTATTTAAATAATGCGTCAATAGTACCTTGTGCAAGTGGGTGGTAACCCGGGCGTGCTTTTAAGTACACGCTTTGTGCCCACTCTTTTTTACCGTTAGTGATGAGTGATTTATATAACGGAACAATTAATTTACGACGACCAATACCTGATAAGTGCTTATCAAGCGCAGGGTAAATTGGCTGATAACCATTACCTACCGCAAGCATAAACCAGGCAAAAGCTCGTTCAGCGTTAGTTGATTGCGTTAAGTTAAATTGATTATCTAGCTCACTCATTTTATCTAAGCTTAAATCACGTGGTAGATTATTTAAAAAATGTAGCCATTCATGCACTGTCCACTGCGCTGTTGGTAGTTCAGCTGCAGTTGTGTCGCCTTTTAGCCATGCTGCTGTTACAGAATCTACCTTATCAAACGCATCAGAAGTAGGGTTTGGTGCATCGCTTGGTAAACCTGGCTCAAAAATCCACTCATTTACCTTATCCATGCTTACAACGCCTGGGTATTTTTCAATTAAGTTAGCTTTTAAGTACGTAACAAATTGCGCAGTGGTCAGCGATTTGAACGAAAACTCTTTAAAGTACGCTTTTACAAACGGGTCAAACTTATCACGGCCGTATTTTTCTTCTAGGTAAATTAAAAATAACTGGCCTTTAGTGTAAGGCACTGAGCTAAACGCATCATCCGGATCGCGGCCATTAAGTTTTAAGTTAAGGCGGGTATCTGGCGCATCAATCGTTTTAAGCTGAGCACGAAGACCTGCAGAATCTAATGCTTGTTCCATAACAGCGCGGTCACGGCCAAACACTTCTTCCATAATGCGGTTTTCAACGTACGAGGTAAAACCTTCGTTTAACCATAAATCTTCCCACGTTGCGTTAGTGACTAAGTTACCAGACCACGAATGAGCAAGCTCATGCGCAATTAGATTAACTAAGCTTTTATCGCCGGCCACTACAGTAGGGGTAATGAACGATAGGCGTGGATTTTCCATGCCACCAAATGGGAAGCTAGGCGGTAGCATGAGTAAATCGTAACGACCCCATGCGTACTCACCATACATTTCGTTGGTTTTGTCGATCATGGCTTGTGTGTCGTTAAACTCAGCAACCGATGCATCTAAAATTTCAGGTTCAGCAAAAATACCTGTTTGGCGCGACATGGCTTTAAATTCTAAGTTACCCGCACCAATGGCAATAAGGTAAGGAGAAATCGCTTGAGGCATGTCAAAAATGTAGTCGCCATCTTTATAAAGTGCATCTTTGTTGTCAGCGCTCATAACCGCACGTATATCTTTTGGTGTATGAATACGCGCAGAATATGTTACACGCATTGCAGGGGTATCTTGCACTGGGATCCAGCTACGAGCGTGAATAGCTTGCGATTGGCTATACATAAAAGGATGTGTTTTGCTGGCTGTTTGCTCTGGTGTTAGCCATTGTAAACCTGATGCTTCTGGGCGGCTGTTGTAGTAAATACGGGCTTTGGCAGCTTGATCTTTAAATTTAATTGTTAATTTAGAACCTTTTACGTCGTCACGCTTAGCAAGTGTATAGTCTGCTTTGTGCCAGCTGCCGTCGTCGTCTTGATACATTACTTTATCAATGTCTAAGTCGCGAGTATCAAGTACCAATGTTTTACTTTTTGAATTATTCCACTTTAGTGTGTGCTCAACAAAACCTTCTAACTGCTTGTCGGCAAAGTCGACATCTAAATCAAGGTTTAAGTGAGTAGTCACAACGTCATCAAGGTTAGCATACGAGTTTTGGTCAATCGCATTAGCCATTGCTTGCGAACACATACCTGCCATAGCGAGGCTTAAAAAAAGAGGTTTAATTTTCATAATTACCCTGAACACAAATAAAAAAGTGCTGGTTTTATATCACGATTGCCGCAGTGGGTTGAGTGATTTTTACAATCTAGTGCCACATTTGCGACGATGAGGTAAACTATTGCGATTAGTTACCGGTAACTTTAGAGAGCTTTGTGGCGTATTCATTACACTCCTTACATACATTTGCATTAAACAGCCAATGCCAAAATTTTGTTGAAATTACTCAGCTTGAGCAACTTAAAGCGCAAAGCTTTAGCCCCCCATTTTGTTTATTAGGTGAGGGCAGTAATACCGTTTTTTTAAATGATTACACAGGTACAGTAATAAAAATGGCGACCAAAGGCATTAAAGTTACTGAACGAGAAGATGACTTTTTAATTAGTGTTGCCGCAGGCGAAAATTGGCACGCATTAGTAAGTTACTTGCTTGATAAAAACATTCCAGGGCTTGAAAACTTAGCACTTATACCAGGCACCGTGGGGGCATCACCTGTACAAAATATTGGTGCTTACGGTGTTGAAATTGCAAAATTTGTAGAGTCAGTAGAGTACTTCGATATAACCACTAAGGCCGTGCACGCACTTAATAATGAACAGTGTGAATTTGCCTACAGAGACTCCATATTTAAGCATTCACTTAAAAATAAAGCGGTGATCACTCGCGTTTATTTTGCACTGCCTAAAAAATGGCAACCTGTATTAAGTTACGGGCCTTTACAACAGCTTAGCAGTGTTACGCCAACAGCTGTGTTTGAACAAGTTATACAAACCCGTAATAGTAAATTACCTAACCCGTATACATTGGCTAATGCTGGGAGTTTTTTTAAAAATCCTATTATTACTAATCAGCATTTAGGTGAGCTATTAACGCAATTTACGGATTTACCCCATTATGAATACGGGCAAAGCCACCATAAAGTAGCGGCAGGCTGGCTAATTGATCAAGTAGGTTTAAAAGGGTACAGAGTTGCAGGTATTGAGGTGCATAAGCAGCAGGCCTTGGTATTAGTTAATCATGGAAATAGTGAAGGAAGCGACCTCATAACAATGATTAAACATATTCAGCAAGCGGTGCATGCCCGTTATAACATTATGCTAGAGCATGAAGTGCGTTTAATCGATACACACAGCGAATGCCATATTAAAATGGAGCCCATACAATGAAAGCGCCAGATGGAAACAAGCTCGCTATTTTAAATGCACTCAACCTAGGTGGTTTTGTATCTGGGCAAGCGTTAGGTGAAGAGCTTGGAATTAGTCGAGCTGCGGTTAGTAAACATATTAAAACGTTACAAGAAATGGGTTTGGACATTTTTAAAGTAACCGGCAAAGGCTATTGCTTGAATAGCCAAGTGGGCCTTTTAAATAAAACACAAATTGATCTGCATTACAAAGCGTTAGGTGCGAGCACGGCCAATGTTGAAGTGCACCCTATTATCGATTCGACCAATAGCGAGCTTATGCGCCGCATACAAAGTAAAGCGGAGCTTGAATCGGGTAAGGTCATTGTGGCTGAAATGCAGCAAGCAGGGCGTGGCCGACGTGGCCGTGTTTGGCAATCGCCATTCGGTGCTAATTTGTATTACAGTTATTTTTGGCGTTTAGATGATGGGCTACAAGCTGCTATGGGTGTATCAATCGCAGTAGGTCTTGCTGTTTATGATGCAATTAAAGCGTTATACCAAATTGACGTAGAGCTTAAATGGCCAAACGATATATATATAAATAAACAAAAGCTTGCAGGCGTATTAGTTGAGCTAGACGGGCAGCCACAAGGGCCTTGCCAGTTAGTTATTGGTATAGGTATAAACCTACAAATGCCTGAAAGCTTTAGCCAACATATAGATCAGGCATGGACAGATTTAAATCAACACACCCAACAGCTTGATAAAAATATGCTGGTGGCTTCACTAACGTATTATTTAGAAAAGCGTTTATTGCAGTACAGTCAAAGTGGTTTACAAGCAATGTACGAACAATGGAATGCGTTAAATGCGTTTGCAGGCGAGCAGGTAGAGCTCAACACAGGCCATAGAAGTTGGCGCGGTATCTGTGAAGGCATAGACCCACAAGGAGGCATTCGTATTCGCCAAGACGGCGAGGTAAAAAGTTACTACGGCGGAGAAGTTTCGCTAAGAAAGGCACAACCATGAGATTACTCATCGACGTAGGCAATACGTCATTAAAAGCGGTGCTTTGGCAAAACCAGCAAGCACAGCCTGCAAATATAAACAATTTACCTTGGCAGCAGATAACTGAAGTTGTGTATGCCTGCGTAGGCAAAAGCGAATTAATGGCAGAGGTATTGGCGCAGGCAAGCACACATGGGGTTCCTAATTTTGAAGCCAACGTAACAAAACAATTAGGCAAGCTTAGCTGTGCATACGATCACGTTGGCAATTTAGGTATAGATAGATGGCTTGCACTTATAGCAGGCTTTACACTTTACCCAGATACGCCGTGCATTATTGTTGATGCAGGTACCGCCACCACTATTGATGTGCTTGCTGATAATGGTGTTCACTTAGGCGGGTGGATTTTACCGGGCCTTGATTTGATGACCACCTCTTTAACGCAAAATACTCAACGCGTATTTGATGATGGCACTACACCATTTGAAGATAAGCTAGGGAAAAACACTCCTAACGGATTAAAAAATGGTGCTTTAGCAGCAACAGTTGGAGCAATTGAGCAAGCAAAGCGTCACTTAGCGCAGCATAATTGTAGTCAATTGCCTAAAATAATCTTTGCTGGTGGTTATGGCGCGTTATTACAGCAACAATTTACGGGTAGTATTTTTGATTCACTACTTGTAATGAAAGGCTTAAATTATTGGCACGACCTGAGTAAACATGGCCAAAAAGTATAAAAAACCACTGTTTTGCATGAATTGTGAGCATTTGAGGTAAAAAATTACATTTTTTTTAATTTTATTGTTGCATCCCAATAAACCTTACTCTAATATCTCGCCCCGTACTAAAGCAGTGCCGACTTAGCTCAGCTGGTAGAGCAACTGACTTGTAATCAGTAGGTCAACCGTTCGACTCGGTTAGTCGGCACCACTTTCCTTTTACCGGAAGTGAATTAGTAGAGAATTATCGTGGAGGGGTTCCCGAGCGGCCAAAGGGATCAGACTGTAAATCTGACGGCTCAGCCTTCGCTGGTTCGAATCCAGCTCCCTCCACCACTTTATTCTTGACGGTTAGAGGTAGTTTAAGAACAGATTTTTATGCGGGCATCGTATAATGGCTATTACCTCAGCCTTCCAAGCTGATGATGCGGGTTCGATTCCCGCTGCCCGCTCCAGTTCTTGTGTTGCTGATATAGCTCAGTTGGTAGAGCGCACCCTTGGTAAGGGTGAGGTCGGCAGTTCGACTCTGCCTATCAGCACCAGTCCTAAGAATCTCCTTGATTACTTCCTTTATCTGTCAGAAAATACTATTTGAAAAAATTTACTTAATCTACCTTTGGTGGATTATTTTCATATGTAATTTAGATACACAAAACTGATAGGTTCCGTC
>NZ_JAGJEJ010000038.1:0-13443 GCF_018101025.1 Pseudoalteromonas sp. MMG006 | reverse complement strand
GATACGCGTAATTGATAGACACTCATCAAGCCCCTATCACGTAGGACTGGCGAGCGTAACGACTCTGGATACAACGATAGTGTAGCATTTGCTATTTGGCTTCCCAACACGGTGAGCATTATGACACCCTACAGCTGCGTCAAGTAAGACAAACCTAACTTGAAAGCGTCGAGCTTTTTATGCTTGAAGGAAAGTGAGTAATTAACTTTTTTATTAATTAGCTCCCAAGTACCTCCAGCCAAGAGGTGAGCTTCTACATTTAGTAAATTATATATTGTGTAGAGTAATGCCGGAATGTGTATGGCGGGTTATGCTTGTGCGTAGTTTGATTTATTGCCTAACCAACGTTGAATGAGAGGCTCTACTAAATTAGGGTGCTGTTTGAGCATTTGTTGAGCGATAGGTCTAACTTGGTTTAGTGTTTGTTTATCTCGTGTTAAATCTGCTATTTTAAATTCTGCTAAGCCTGTTTGTTTAGTGCCAAGTACTTCACCTGGGCCGCGTATCTCTAAATCGCGCTCTGCGATGACAAATCCGTCGTTACTATCTCTTAATACACCTAAGCGCTTTTGCGCAGTATGAGATAGAGGGGCGTGATATAAAAGGACGCAGTGCGATGCTGTGGCACCACGACCTACTCGACCACGTAATTGGTGTAACTGTGCTAAACCCAAGCGCTCAGGGTTTTCTATTATAATTAAGCTAGCGTTTGGTACATCTACGCCGACTTCAATAACCGTGGTAGCGACTAAAACGTGGATATTACCCGCTTTAAATTCACTCATAATGGCCTGTTTTTCTGCTGATTTCATACGCCCGTGCACTAAACCTACATTTAATTCAGGGAGTGCCTCTTTTAATTGCAGAGCGCTATCTTCTGCAGCTTGACATTGGAGAGCTTCAGATTCGCCAATAAGTGTACAAACCCAGTAAACTTGTCTGCCTTGTTCATTACAAGCCAACCTAACGCGCGCTATTATATCGTCTCTGCGAGTATCGGGAAGTGCTACTGTGGTTATGGGCGTACGCCCAGGTGGTAACTCATCTATCACAGAGGTTTCTAAATCAGCATAAGCGGTCATGGCAAGCGTCCGTGGAATAGGCGTTGCTGTCATGACTAATTGATGAGGGTAGCAATCACCAAACTTGCCTTTTTCGCGAAGAGATAGGCGCTGATGCACACCAAAGCGATGTTGTTCATCAATGATTATAAGCACTAAGTTATTAAATTTAACTTCGTCTTGAAATAAAGCGTGAGTACCTACAATCATTTGGGCTTCACCAGAGGCTATTTTTTCAAGTGTTTCTACGCGCTCTTTACCCTTTGTTTTACCGCCAAGCCAAGCAACTGTTATACCTAGTTGATTAAACCAAGCCGTAAAATTAACACCATGTTGTTCTGACAGAATTTCTGTTGGTGCCATTAAAGCAACTTGAAACCCTTGAGCTATAGCTGTTAATGCACTAAGTGCTGCTACTAGTGTTTTGCCTGAACCTACATCGCCTTGCACTAGACGCATCATGGGGTGAGCGTGTTGCATATCACCTTTGATTTCAGCCACTACACGGCTTTGTGCATTGGTTGGTGCAAAAGGAAGTTGTTCTAAAAATTGGCTTTCTAGAGTGTTTACTGGATTTAAAGCTACGGCTTTAACTTGTTGCCCTTGTTCGCGTACTTTTAATAAACTGAGGTTTTGCGCAAGTAATTCTTCAAATACGAGACGTTGCTGGGCAGGGTGAGTACCTTGCTCAAGTGCAGTTACATCAACATCATTTGGTGGGCGATGCAGTAATAATAAAGCGTCACTTAATGCCATACTTGATGGCTGCCACTTTACAGGTAGTAGTTCATCTACTGAATATTTGTTGAGTAAATTAATAGCCTGATCACTTAGAGCCCTAATTGATAATTGCTTTAACCCCTCTGTTGTTGAATATACAGGGGTAAGCGTCGTAGCGGTAGGTTGCTCATCAGGTGTATCACTAATACTATATTCTGGATGACTCATTTCAAAGCCAACACGCCCGCGGCGTATTTCACCAAAACAACGTATTATTTTACCGGCACTAAATGCGTTTTTTTGCGCTGCGGTAAAATTAAAAAAACGTAATGTTAGTCTACCTGTACCATCGTTTATTTGAACAACTAGCATACGCCTTTTTCCAAATGTTATTTGGCTAGTTTCAATGGTTGCTTCGACACTTACATGACTGTGTAGTGCAAGCTCATTAATGGCGTAAAGGCGAGTTCTGTCTTCGTATCTAAGAGGAAGGTGGAATAGCATGTCTTGTACTGTAATAATGCTTAGCTTTAACAAACGCTCAGCCATTTTTGGGCCGACCCCTTTGAGTTCTGTAATTGGGTATTGGTTTAAGCTAGGTTTAGACAAGTTTGATCTAATCTTATTATATGTGAGTGAGTTAAGTGTACTTACAGAGCCTTAGTCCATCAAGTATGTTTTAACGCTTGCCAAAATTGTTCACTCGCAATTATCTCACCATTTTCATCAAGTGGCGGGTAAGGCAACTTTTTCATTCTGCATTGTTTGGCAATAACAGGGTGGTAGCCTTCAAAATACATAGGGTGCTTAATTTCATCACTTAACATATTACGGTTATACATACCGGCTTTTTGTCGTTGGTTTTGTGCTTCAAATAAAATAAGTGCTGCAGCAACGGATACATTAAGTGACTGCACCATACCTTGCATTGGAATAATAATATTTTGATCTGCATGCTTTAACGCATGCTCAGAAATCCCTGTTTTTTCTTGACCTACAATAATTGCTGTTGGTTTTGTGTAGTCGATTTCTGTGTAATTGACGGCATCTTCACTAAGGTGAGTTGCTAGTATTTGTACATCAGGGTTATGCTCACGCATTAAAGCAACAGCATCATCAATATTTTTGTGAAGGTGCGTATCTAGCCAATTTTTGCTGCCACCAGAGGTATTGTTAGTTAACCATTTTTGGTTTTCTGGCCACACAGCATGAACATGGTGGCAACCAACAGCGTCGGCGCTTCGCACAATAGCAGATAAATTGTGGTGTTTATGTACGTCTTCTAAACATACGGTTAAGTCTGTTTGACGGCGTGAAAGTACACCCTCAATTCTTTGATAGCGAGTTTGCTGCATGGTTATCCTCTTTTTTTGGCAATTATACGAGATTTTTGCGCTTAAGGCATTACCGTACGGCTAATTGGGTTTTGCAGAGAAATTAGGGTTTCTGTTGATTGAATTGCCTCTATTGCTTGTATTTTATTAATCAACACATCTTGCAGATGATCAATTGATTTCGTCATTACTTTTATAAATATACTGTAGTTGCCCGTGGTGTAATAAGCTTCTACTACTTCCTCTAGAGCTTCTAATTTAATAAGTGTTTGTGGGTAATCGCGTGCGTTACTTAAGTTAATACCTATAAAACAACATACATCGTAACCAAGCTGTTTAGTATCAATCGTTAATTGGGTTCCGGTGATTATGCCTGCTTGCTTCATTTTTTCTATTCGCACGTGAATCGTACCCGCACTAACGTTGAATTTTTTTGCTAATTCCGCATAGGCTGTACGGGCATTTGCCATTAATGCGTGAAGTATCTGTTTATCGAGATTATCGATTAAATAATTATTCATTATATTATCTCACTTAAATTAGTGAATTCTCATTTTAATAGGCCTTAAATTAATTGATTTAATAAGATAAAGCTATTTTTATTGTGGGTTATTGAATTAAAAGTTTAAATCGTTACAGTAACCTCATTAAAGGCGCCAGTGAGGTGCTTTTCATAAATAAGCAAGTAACAATAACTGGGAATGAGGCCAATTATTATGAGTTCACACTATGTGCAGCAACAGCAGCAAATAAGCAAAGTTAAGCAGTTTTTCTCGCAGCAATTAGAGCAGCAATTAGGGCTAATTGAAGTACAAGCCCCTATTTTGGCTAAAGTGGGGGACGGCACACAAGATAACCTTAGCGGCCACGAAAATGCAGTTGCTGTAAATGTTAAAGCGATAAGTGATAGCAGCTATGAAGTTGTGCACTCGCTAGCTAAATGGAAACGTAAAACGCTAGCTACTTATGGCTTTTCTGTAGGTGAAGGTATTTATACACAGATGAAAGCGCTGCGCCCAGATGAAGATTCACTGAGCCCTATCCATTCTGTATATGTTGATCAGTGGGATTGGGAAAAAGTAATTTGCCAACGTAGTGAACGTACGCTCTCTACATTACAAGGTACAGTAAAAGCCATATATAAAGGCTTAAAGCAAACAGAGCAGTTTGTAAGTGAAAACTTTGCTATAGCCCCATTTTTACCAAGTGATATAACGTTTGTACATAGTGAAGATTTACGTAAAATGTATCCTGACTTTAGCGCTAAGCAACGAGAGAAAGCGATTGCGCAAGAGTATGGTGCGGTATTTTTAATTGGTATTGGTGGTGCATTGGCTGATGGAAAAATCCATGATGTAAGAGCGCCTGACTACGATGATTGGTCAACCGAAACAATTGATGGTTACAACGGGTTAAATGGCGATATTTTAGTGTGGAACCCTGTGTTAGAGGATGCCTTCGAAATATCATCTATGGGAATACGCGTAAGCCCAGAAGTATTAAAGGCGCAACTGAGCATAACTAATGATGAAGAGCGTTTAGAATTTGATTGGCATAAAGCGCTTTTACAAGGCGAGTTCCCACAAACTATAGGTGGTGGAATAGGGCAGTCGCGTTTAGCTATGTTATTGCTTCAAAAACAACATATAGGACAAGTACAAGTTGGTGTGTGGCCGCAGCATACACATGATGCAGTCGTTGGTTTGCTGTAAAATATAATGAGTGCTTTGTGAGCACTCATTACTTAATGCGTTTTAAATTCTACTTCAATTTTATTATTTATAAGTTTTACATTACATGGTGGGTAGTTGCGCGTAGTTTTGAGTACTTTATCAAAAATATGAATTTCTACCCCCGAGTGTAACACTAAGTTCACAGCTAGGTTGGCATCGCTCAACAGGTCGTGCAGGTCATGATCTAATGCTGATAGGCGTTTTTCTAGTTGCTCTGCTTGTTGGCAATAATGTTGCTGAGTTGCGCCAATTTTAGTAATTAACAGTTTCTTTTTTTCTGCATCTTTTACTAAGTCTGTTTTTTCTAGAGCGGCTTGAAGTGTATCTAGCTGCTCATCTGTTTTAGCTAAGTCTCTAAAGCAATTGTCTGTGTTAGCTGTAATCTCTGCTCCCGATGCCGCCAAGTTAATAGTCATTTTAGCACCTGACTCATTACCAATCTCACCGGCGATTAATGTTGTGGCATCAAGTATTTCACCACCAAATATTTTACCTTTAGGGGCATCAGATTGGCCAACCTGCAACAACCGTTTTGCTTTCATTACGCAGTGGCTTGTTTGGCGTTCAATAAAAATATTGTGAGCCTCTAAGTAGCAATATTGTGAGTGAGACACATGAATATCACCCTGGGCAATTAACTTACAAGAAAGCGTTTTATCATCAGCTTTTTGATGGCCAATAATACCTTGCTTAACAGTAATGTTACCGCCAGCAGTAAGCTCGCCTGATTCCACTGTGCCAAAAATAGTGATGTCGCCTTTAGCGCTTACTTTCATCCCAGGCTCTATATTGCGAGTAACAATGACACTGCCTTCAAAATCAATATGACCGCTTTTAACAGTGACATCTGATATGGTAAAAATATCATCTACGCGCATACCATTATTAATTTCAACAGGTACACCCGCAATAGTAGATACCAGTTCTAGCGGATTAACTTTTGATATTTCAGTGCCTTCACCGGCGACCAACTGTTTGCTATCCCCCGCTTTAGCTGGGAGGATATCGCCTAGTACTGTAAAACCTTCTTTACCTGGAGTCGCTGGTTGTTGGCGAATAAGTACAGAGCCGGGCTCCACACTCGCCAGCTTACCAAAGTCACGCATATCAACACTGCCATCTTCTTTTAGCTTTGGTGCTTTTAAGCGATCTTTTAGAGTTTCTACTGTGGTTATGAGCTTAGTTGCTAAACCGTCACTTGGGAGCCTACCTTTGGCTAAAATACCTTTGACTAATGTTCCGGCTTCGTTATCAAATTGCTTTTGCAATAACTGTTCTAAAAAAGCTTGCTTATATCCACGAACAATACCAGCTTTTATGAGTTGTTTTTTTGCCTCTTCTAAACTTAATAATTTACCGCCCTGAGCAAGTGTAAGCTCGCCTATAGCTTGCATTTTATCATCGCTAATAGTGACATTTAAAATGGCATTATGCTTGGTTGCAACTACAAGTGTTTTATCAGTGCTTTCATTTTTAAAAAAATTGTTAATTGAGTCATGCTCGATTTTACAGTCGCAAAAAGTCGACTTTTCGAGAGCCTCAATAATAAATGCAGCACTAGGAGGTACGAGTGCTCCTATATCGAGTAAAACATTGCCGTTTTGAGCGAGCTTAAACACTAGTTGATCCTTTTCTACTACTTAAGTTAAATTTTTTATAAAACAATTACAGAGTGCTAGAAAATAGTATTTGAGTCAAGAAATGAGAGAAACCGAAGTTTAAAGACAGGAATAAGGCTATGGAGCAGATCCATAGCCTGTCAAGCTTAGTTAGTAGAAGGCAACTCCATAATGCCATCTATCTCAACTTGCGCACCTTTTGGTAACGCTCTAACACCTAATGCTGCGCGTGCAGGGTAAGGCTGTTTAAAGTACTGACTCATTACTTCATTAACTGTAGCAAAATTTGATAAATCAGTAAGGTAGATATTAATTTTTACCAAATCTTGAATTTTTCCGCCAGCTTCTTCACATACTGCAGTAATATTTTTGAATACTTGATGTGTTTGTTCACTAAAATCTTCTGAGATCATTTCCATAGTCTCAGGCACTAATGGGATCTGACCTGATAAGTAAACAGCAGTGCCAACTTTCACTGCTTGGCTATATGTACCAATTGCTGCAGGTGCTTTGTCGGTAGAGATAAATGCTTTGTTCATGTTTTTCCTATTTTACTTTTTACGATAGACTTTTTGCACATCAGGCATAACGCGAATGCGGCGCATAATGTTGGCAACATGGACACGGTTTTTAACGGTGACTCCTAGATCTATCACGTATAAATTACTTTCTTTTTCATCAGTGGCAATTTCTACAATGTTGGCTTGGGTTGTAGCGACGACATTGGTTAATTTAGCTAATGCCCCTTGATGATTAATAATTTCAACTCTTAGAGCTGCAATGTATTCTTTTTCTGGGTTATCGTCCCATTTTACAACTAAGTACTTAGAGCGCTCACTTTCCCAGCCGCGAATGTTTTTACATTCTTGACGGTGAACTGTAAGACCTTTACCTTGGCTAATATGTGCTGTAATAGCATCCCCTGGTACAGGACGACAACATTTAGAGTAATTTACTAACATGCCTTCTGTACCAATAATGGTCGCTTTGGTTTGGTTAGTTATATCTGTTAGATCGTCATTGTCGTTTTGCAATAAACGTTTAGCGATTAATACGCTCATTAAATTGCCAGAGCCAATTTCAACAAGTAACTCAAGTACTGTAGATAGCTCATGTTCTTCAAGTACTCTGGCAATGTTTTCATCGGCAATACTATCGAGCTTGTTTTCGCCTAACGCAGAATCGAGTAAACGGCGACCTAAAAGCATCGCTTCTTCGTGGTGTTGGCTTCTTAGGTAATTACGAACGCCCAACCGAGCTTTACCAGTAACAATAAAGTTTAACCAAGTCGCATTAGGGTGGGCGCCTGAGCTTGTTATTATCTCTATGGTTTGTCCAGTATCAAGCGGTTTACTTAATGGGTGTGGCTTACGGTTAACGCGTGCACCTACACACGTATTACCTACATCAGTATGTACCGCATAAGCAAAATCAACAGCAGTAGCGCCCATTGGTAGCTCTACTATGCGACCATCAGGCGTAAACACGTAAATTTCTTCTGGGAATAACTCCGTTTTTACGTTTTCAACAAATTCGAATGATGAGCCAGCGCTTTGCTGTAGTTCTAATAAACTTTGCATCCATTGACGAGCGCGTTGCTGAGCTGTATTTCCAGCACCATCACCTGCTTTTTTATACATCCAATGTGCAGCAACCCCTTTATCAGCCATATGATCCATATCGTGGGTACGAATTTGAATCTCAACAGGTATTCCGTGCGGGCCAACTAAAGAAGTATGTAAAGACTGATAGCCATTTGTTTTTGGCACCGCAATATAATCTTTAAAGCGCGTTTCAATTGGCTTATAAAGGTTATGTGCAACACCTAACACGCGATAACACGTATCCATAGAATCAACGGCAATTCTGAACGCGTAAATATCCATAACTTCGTTAAATAGCAGCTCTTTATTAAGCATTTTTTTATAAATACTATATAGGTGCTTTTCACGTCCTGATACGGTGGCTTTAATTCCCGACTCTTCAAGACGTGCTTCTATTTCGCTTTGAATATTAGAAATAACTTCTTTACGATTGCCACGCGCTTTAGCAACTTCTGATTTAAGCGCACGGTGTCTCATAGGGTATAAAGCCTGAAAACCTAAATCTTCAAGCTCATTTTTAATATCGTGAATACCTAAACGGTTTGCTATTGGTGCGTAAATCTCGAGCGTTTCGCGTGCTATGCGTCGACGCTTATCAGGGCGTAGGGCGCCCAATGTACGCATATTATGTGTTCTATCAGCAAGTTTGATTAATATAACCCTAATATCTTGGGTCATAGCCATAATCATTTTACGGTAGTTTTCAGCTTGGAATTCTTTTTTATCTTTAAAGCTAAGCTTATCGAGCTTACTTACACCTTCAACGAGTTCGGCCACTGTTTCACCAAAAATTTCAGCTAAATCTTGTTGGCTAAAATCAGTATCTTCAATTACATCATGCATCAGCGCGGCCATGAGCGTTTCATGATCTAGGTGCATTCCTGCAAGAATTTGGCTTACTTCTACGGGATGAGTAATGTAAGGTTCGCCGCTCGAGCGAGTTTGTCCTTCATGGGCCTCTCGGGCTACCACGTAAGATTTTTGAACCAGCTCTACATCAGCAGCGGGCAAGTATTCTGAGATTTTCTTTTTAAGACCTTCAAAAAGATACATTCACACTCCAATGTTCTCGTGAAGCAAATTAGGTAACGGTAAGTTAAGAATATACGATGAAAAGAGAGGATTGCCAACGGGTATAGTAGAAATACTGCGCCGTTGGCTAAATCAGACCGGGAGGTCGATTACTGGTTGCCACCAACAATGGCAGCAACAGCAGCTAATTCAGCTGCTTCTTGGTGTTGTTGTTCTTCACGGTCAATTACGTCCATTGATGAACTATCAACTAAACCTAATTCAATTTCACGTAAAGCAACTACCGTTGGTTTATCGTTTTCAGGATCTACTAGTGGATCTTTACCACCAACAGCAATTTGGCGGGCACGACGAGCCGCAACTAAAATTAAGTCAAAACGATTACCAACTGCATCTACTGCATCTTCAACTGTTACGCGAGCCATCTCAGCACTCCAAAATATTTTAAAAGCAAAGGCGTAGTTTACTCCAAGGAGCAAGTTTCGCCAATAGCCAGTGGTTAATTTTTATCAGTTTTACATATCTAATACTGATTTAAACGCCGCTTAGTTATTTAAGTAAGCTGCTTAGTAAGTTTTGATGGCGGTTTTGCTGCGCTTTTAACGTTAAACGCTGAGCCATCACAATAGTTTCTATATCACTCAGAGCAGTATCAAAATCATCATTTACGATTACAAAGTCGTATTCGTTATAATGCGAGGTTTCTGATTGTGCTTGTGCCATTCGCCCAGCAATTACCTCAGCTGAGTCTTGTCCGCGATTATTTAAACGCTGCTCAAGTTCTTCTTTTGAAGGCGGTAAAATAAAAATGGTCTGTACGCTTGGCATAATCTTACGAACCTGTTGCGCGCCTTGCCAATCAATATCTAAAAATACATCAATACCTGCATCTAGCTGCGATTCAATTGCTTGCTTTGATGTGCCGTAGTAGTTATCAAACACTTGAGCCCACTCATAAAAATCATCTTTGGCAATTAACGCTTTAAATTCATCGGCGCTTACAAAGTGATAGTGGACCGCGTTTTCTTCACCTGGACGAGGGTCACGAGTGGTATGCGATACCGATACTTTCATATCTGCGTGTTTTTTTAGTAATGCATTAATTAAGCTAGATTTACCCGCACCAGAAGGCGCAGATAAGATAAATAAGTTTCCGCGAGTTTGAGCCATGTTTTTCTCTACTTAAAAATAAACAGGCTTGAGTTACAAAAATAACCCAAGCCTTTAATGACACTATTGTACTTTATTTAGCTAATTGTGCTCAAGTGAGTCACAAAATTGAAATAGCATTATTCAATATTTTGAATCTGCTCTCGCATTTGCTCAATGAGTACTTTTAGCTCCACAGCCGCATTAGTAATATCGCTATTAATTGACTTAGAGGCTAAGGTGTTTGCTTCACGGTTAAATTCTTGCATCATAAAATCTAAACGGCGGCCACATGCTCCGCCTTTTTTAAGAATTTTTCGTGTTTCTTTAACGTGCGATTTTAAGCGGTCTAGTTCTTCGGCAACATCTTGTTTTTGAGCAAGGTAAATAAGCTCTTGTTCAAGGCGAGATTCGTCAATGTCTGTTTTTAAGTCTTCAAGCTTTTGGTTAAGTTTTTCACGCTGCCATTTTGCAATCTCTGGCATATGAGTTTCTACTAAATCAACTTGCTCAAGTATTGCATCCAGGCGAGTTGCAATCATTTCTTCTAAATTTGCACCTTCATCACCACGAGCAGATTTAAAATCTTCTATTACTTGGTCAAATCCTGTAATAAGCGCTTTATTTACAGTATCTAAATCTATTTCTTGTGCTTCCATAACACCAGGCCAACGCAATATATCAACAGGGTTAATGTCGCCATTACTTTGTTGCTGCACCCATTTAGCACTATTTATTAATTGCTCAGCGAGTGATTCATTAATTGAAAGCTCGCCAACATGGGCTGGGTTTGCCACAAATTTTAAAAACACTTCAACTTTACCGCGTTGTAGATGCTTACGTAATCGTTCGCGAATCACTGGCTCCATGCCACGAAATTGCTCTGGTGCGCGAATAAATGTTTCAAGGTAGCGCTGGTTCACTGAGCGTACTTCCCAAGTGCCCGTGCCCCAGTCGCCTTTTACTTCGTGACGTGCATAAGCAGTCATACTGTGGATCATGGATAGGTTCCTAAAATTTGTAAATTCAATATTGCAGTGATTATACCGTAACACCACTTAACCTCTAGGGAAAATTTATTAGGCTGAATATTTTACAATCAGCATGGCATCTACCTCCACATGCACTTATAATGTCGCAAATTCAGAATAAAGGGGATCGTCCATGCGTCCAAGCGAAAGAACACCTAACCAAATTAGACCTGTTACATTTACACGTAATTACACTTTACATGCTGAAGGCTCAGTACTAGTAGAGTTTGGTAACACCAAAGTACTTTGTACTGCAACTGTTGAAGCGGGTGTTCCTCGTTTTATGAAAGGTCAAGGCAAGGGTTGGGTTAATGCTGAATATGGCATGTTACCTCGCGCAACGCATACTCGTAATGCTCGCGAAGCGGCACGTGGTAAACAGGGCGGTCGTACAATGGAAATTCAACGCTTAATTGCGCGTGCATTAAGAGCTGCTGTAGACTTAAAAGCGCTTGGCGAAAACACGATTACTATAGACTGTGACGTGATCCAAGCCGACGGCGGAACGCGTACGGCATCTATCAGTGGTGCATGTGTTGCTTTAGTTGACGCGCTTACCCATATGCGTGCAAAAGGGATGATCAATTCAAATCCTCTTAAACATATGATTGCTGCTATTTCGGTTGGTATCTACAACGGCCAAGCAATTAGTGATTTAGAGTATATTGAAGACTCTGCCGCTGAGACTGACATGAACGTAATTTTAACCGAAACAGGTAAAATTATTGAAATACAAGGTACCGCAGAGGGCGAACCATTCTCGTTCGACGAGTTAGATGAGCTACTTACGTTAGCCAAGCATTCAATCCGTGAGATCATCGACGTACAAAAACAAGCGTTAGCATAAGCGAGTAACCCAATGAAAGATTATCAAAAAGAGTTTATTGAATTTGCTCTTGAAAAGCAGGTACTGAAGTTTGGTGAGTTTACCCTTAAATCAGGCCGTACTAGTCCGTACTTCTTTAATGCAGGTCTTTTTAATACGGGTCGTGACTTAGCGCGTTTAGGGCGCTTTTATGCTGCTGCTTTGGAAGATGCAGCAATAGATTACGATGTTTTATTTGGTCCTGCTTATAAAGGTATTCCAATTGCAACAACAACTGCGGTTGCGTTGGCTGATCATTATGACAAAGATGTGCCTTACTGTTTTAACCGCAAAGAGAAAAAAGCACATGGTGAAGGTGGTACGTTAGTAGGTTCGCCATTAAATGGCAAAATTATGCTGGTGGATGATGTGATCACCGCGGGTACTGCTATTCGTGAATCAATGGAAATCATCGCAGATAATGGCGCAGACTTAAGTGGCGTATTAATAGCACTCGATCGCCAAGAAAAAGGTAAAGCAGAGCTTTCAGCTATACAAGAGGTTGAACGTGACTTTGATACTAAAGTGATCTCAATTGTAAAATTGGCAGATCTAATCAGTTACCTTGAAAGCCAAGGCACAATGGATGAACATTTAGCATCTGTTAAAGCATATCGTGATCAATACGGTGTAGCGTAAATATAAATTTTAAAAGCCTCGCTAAGCGGGGCTTTCTTTTGACTATTATTAACAGAGCTAACAAATGAAAGATGTATTCAAGCCAAATGGTCTTGGCCTAAAGCGAGTTTTTAAAGCAACGTATTGTTCTTACCTTGGCTTTAAAGCAGCCTTCAAAGAAGAAGCAGCCTTTAGGCAAGAGCTTGTACTTAGTGTAGTGTTGCTGCCTATGTCATTTTGGTTAGCTACATCAGTATTACATTGGGCATTATTAGTAAGTACATTACTGATCATATTAATTGTAGAACTACTTAATTCAGCAATCGAAGCATTAACAGATCGCGTTAGTACTGAGCGTCATGTGCTATCAGGCCGGGCAAAAGATATGGGATCTGCAGCTGTAACACTTTCATTGTTGATCGTTATGATCGTGTGGGGCGCAAGTTTCTATATAAAGCTGTTTCAATAAACTCTCTATATAAACCAATTAACACACCTAAAATGTTAAAAAAGTGCTAGTTATGTTGTGTTTTTAGCGTATTTAGCTCAAATACTCAGCGAACAGTCATTTATTTAAGGTTTTCTTCAAAAAAGGGTTGATCTGTTTTCGGATCTCCCTATAATGCGACCCCACTGAGACGGCAGAGCAGGCAACGCTTAGCGAGGTAAGCAAACCA
>NZ_JAGJEJ010000037.1:0-16466 GCF_018101025.1 Pseudoalteromonas sp. MMG006 | reverse complement strand
GGCATACATTACTGATTACTCACCAGTTACTACATTTGAATCATTTGCTTTATTTACTGAAAGGTGAAGAACAGGAAATGATGATTCACCACCGATGCCACCAACCATCTTTTGTTTCTCTACCGCGGCAAAAGCGAAAATATTAAATTGGCGTAATGCCTTTATTTCTTTATCTAGATCTCGTGACGCATTAATTCTTTGGATTGGCTCCATCTCCTGAGCTAACTCAGCCCAATCTTTAACATTTTGGATAAAGCTACTAACCGCATCTAACTCTTCATCCGTTAATTCATCACTGTAATCGTTATAAAAAGCACATGCTCCAGCAGCTAAATTAAACATTTCTTTCCCTGAATTAATCACAGGTAATTTATCTGGAATTTCTTCTTTAATTCTTTTTATTCGGACTCTTGGTATTTCAGGTTGATCTTTTAATTTATCTTCAACCCATTTCTCATGGTTGTCTTTTATTGTTCTCAATAATTCAGGAGTGTAAGTTTCGACTTGGTCGTCAATTTGTTTATGGTGGATACGACAGAGCAATATTAGGTTTGTTACATCATTAATCTTTTCTCTAGGAAAATCTGAGTTACTCCTCGGACCTTTGTTAGCACCTGAAATAATGTGGCATTCTTCTCCCACAACTGATTCATTGTCATTTTGAGTACTATCAAAAACTAATGTGTGTTTACATATTGCACATTTGTTTCCAGACTTACCCCAGAGTATTTTTCGGTTTTTATCTGAAATTGACACTGAACACTCCCTATATGCCTAACAATTTAATAGTGCGCTCATCGCGCATATTTCTGCCGACGCCACGCTCATTTTTCTGCATTATATAGTTTTAGCAAATAACCTAAGGTATTACTATCACTAAGTTTTCTAGAGTTTTTAGATAAAATTAAATTAACCAATATGCGTTCAGCGCTTATTTTCATGAATATATGCGCAAAGAGCAGCCTTACCAATCAATTCACGATGATATTTGGCCAAACTCAATGCCTGCTCAACGCCCATTGTTGCCTGTCAGGTTGAGTCTAGTGAAATAGATTGCATTGCATAGTTAAAGTTTTTATATTGTTCGGCAATATTTTACTTGGTGCTAATAAAGCACTGCGTGCAAAGGAAAGCATGTGAATTATAAAAAAATGTACTACCCAGTTAAGGCGCTTGCTGTTTTATCTTTAGTTGCTGTTGCTATTAAGTACTGGATGCCAACTGAAATTGGCTTTGCGTTTATGCTGTTGCCTTATTTGCTTCTATATTTTTTAGCGAATGCTAATAACTACCGAAATAAACGGCTTTTTCTTATTAGAATCATAGCTGCATTATTTGCTATTATTTTAGCGCCAGTTCTCATTTTTGGCATTGAACCTGACCCTCAAGCTGGAATAGGTATTATGTTTTTGCTGATAATGCAGCTAGCTGCAATTAGTGCCTCTGAATTTATTATATTATTCTTTTATGCTGATAATGATTAAAAAGCAAACTGCTCATTTTCAGCTATTAGTATTTAGTTTCGTGGGGTTTAGTCAGTAAAGGATGAGCTCTGCTGTAATCTAATTTTAAAGTTAAAAAAACCTAAAAGCGGTTACCCACTTTTAGGTTTTCTAATGTATTAGTATTTAAAGCTAAATTAGCTGGCAATCATAATGCTTTTAACATTCACAAATTCGCGCATACCAAAACCGCCGTGCTCTCGGCCGTAGCCACTGCCTTTAACGCCGCCAAACGGTAAGTTAGGTTGAGCAAGGCCATAGCCGTTAATGTTGATCATACCGGTGTCAAAGTACTTTTTAGCCAGTTCAATGGCTTTTTTCTCATCTTTTGAGAAAATACCACCGCCTAAACCATAGCGAGAGTCGTTAGCGATGCGCATGGCATCGTCGTTATCTTTGGCTTTTATTAGCGAAGCTACTGGGCCAAATAACTCGTCATCGTATGCTGGCATGCCAGGTGCTAGATTGTCTAGCAGAGTAGGTGGGTAGTAATAACCCGTTTGCGAAGGTACTTCGCCACCCGTTACAATATTTGCGCCCGCTTTAACTGATTGCATTACTTGGTCATGAATTTTGTCACGTAAGTCTTCACGCGCCATTGGGCCTAGGTCTGTGTCATCAGCCATTGGGTCACCCATTTTCATGGCTTCAAATTGCGCTTTAATTTGTTCTTTAAAGTCATCGTAAAGTGAATCAACTACTACAAATCGTTTGGCTGATACACACGTTTCACCGTTGTTGATCATACGACCTGTTACACAGGTCTTAACGGCAAGCTCTAAGTCGGCATCATCTAATACTAAGTAAGCATCGTTACTGCCAAGCTCGAGTACTGTTTTCTTAACATTTTTACCGGCTTCTTCGGCTACTTTTTTACCCGTGCCATCACTACCTGTAAAGGTTACGCCACTAATCGCTTTGTGCGAAATAAGTGAGCTTGCTGTTTTGCCATCAATAAGTAAATTGCTAAAGCAATGCTCTGGGAAGCCCGCTTGTTTAAATAGCGTATCGATTTTTTCAGCCATGCCAAAAACATTACCTGCATGCTTAAGCACGGTTGTGTTACCGGCCATAATATTAGCTACGCTGTAACGAATAACTTGATAAAGCGGGAAGTTCCAAGGCTGAATACCTAGTAGTACGCCCGTTGGTTGATAGCTAATAATTGCACGACCGCCGTCCATATCACGCTCTTCATCAGCAAGTACTTTTGGGCCATTTTCAGCGGTATAACGACAAATACCAGCACACAACTCGACTTCTTGAAAGCCTTGCTCGTAAACTTTACCCATTTCTTCGGTCATTAGTTTAGCGATTGCTTCTTTTTGCTCTTCAAAAAGTGATGCTAGTTTATTTAAATACTCAGCACGTTCAGTAAATGAAGTTAGTCGCCATTTTAAATATGTTTCGTGAGATTTTTCAATTACCTGTTCTGCCTCTTCTTGAGAAAGCAGTGTGTAGGTTTCAATGGTTTGTTCAGTTGCGGGATTAATCGTTTTAACTGTGTTACTCATTTCTATCTCCTTACAAATTAGTTGTCTGTAAGGGTGCAAAGGCAAAGCCACTTTTAATGTTTTTAAAATTAAGTGCTTAAGCTTCTGATTTTGTTTGTTTTATTTTTAAATTTTTAGAGGGGTTTAATATTGTCGGTATAAAAATTAAAAAGTTAATCCAGTAAAATATTCTGGGGGCTGCAAAATTTACAACACCCACAAGCTGTCATTATTTTGAGCTACTGAAGCTCGCAAGCAATTCGCTTAAGTAAAAAAGTTTCTCGTAAAATAGAGAGCCCTTGCTTGTCGCTATTGGCAATTGTGCGTTCGTTGTGAGCGATGGCTTCGTTAATATCAACCCACTTAGTGCTCATGCCATTTTGTTGCTCGTAATGCTCTAATTTAGCTTTACCAAGCTCATCTGCAATATTACATACATAGCAGTACGACTTTATGTGAATAATATCAAAGTCATCTTTATACCAAGGGCGATATTCTTCATATAAGCCAAAAGGTTTAATTACTTGTATATTTTGAGCACCGGTTTCTTCATTGAGCTCTCTTATTAAGCCTTGCTCAATACTTTCGCCTTCATCAACGCCACCACCGGGGAGGCTATAATCTTCATAGCGTGCGGTATACATAAGTAATATTTTATTATTTTTAATAACAATGGCACGTGCCGTTAAACGGGTAAACGAGGTACCTTGGTTAATATTAATACCAGTATGAACCAATGTTTTTAATAGCCGCATTTTCTCTCCTTTTGTGTAGAGCTTATGATAACAGTTGCTATCACGCTATATAACCTAGACTATTGATAATAAGTTTATTTTTATTGGCTGTTTTTAAGGCTAACCAGGGTAAGAACTTTATTAAGACGTGGGCAATTAATGTTTACATTGACGTTGTTTTTATTAAAAATTTAATACTGATATAAATGAAATTGAATATCATTACGATGCAATCAATTGTTAAACTGTTTAATGTAAGTATGGCTATTTAATCAGGGTCTGTTGATCTTTGCGAATTAAAATTTGTTCAAACTAGGAGCTATTTAACCGCGGCGCGAGATTTGTAACCTAGTGGGCTAAGTAAAAACCGAGCAACAAAGAGTAAATAGCCCCTAGGCAGAACCCTTTGGGCAGCGCCTGTTTGGTATTAATGCTACGTTATCGCCTATTTATGGGGAATAACCACACTGCATAGGCTCTGCCTTGCCTAAATACCAAACAGACTGCTGCAAATTCAACCTTGAAAGATCAACAGACCCTAATGATTCGAATTTTTTAGTGATTTAGTGATCGTTATTTTTCAGCTAACGTAAATATTAAGTTGGTAAAATAAACCGTTGAATTACTAAGTTTAAAATTTGATGAAAGCAAGTTCGAGCTACCCTTTAAATTAATGGTTAGGGTGCGTAGAATAATAAAAAAGCATAGGGATTTATCATGTTAAACATTCTTTTAGTTGATGACGATATAGAGTTTAGTGACGTCGTTTGCCACATAGTCGAATTCCTCGGCCACAATATTAATACTGCAACAAGTTTAAAAGAAGCACATCAATGGTTTGAAAATAATACCTTTGATCATGTGCTGCTTGATTTTATGCTGCCTGATGGCAGCGGTTTGCATTTACTCGATCATTTAAAAATGATTGGGCAATCTCCAAAAATTACACTTATATCTGGTCACCCGTCAGTTAAGGGGATTTTAGCTGACATGTGTGAGCCAAATGTTGGCCATTTATTAAAGCCCTTACAACGTGAAGATTTAGAACTTGTACTGAATGGCCCTAAAAAGGCTCCTAAAAAAGCAAAGCAAAGCGGAATTACACGACACTTTGGTGGCTTAATTGGCGAGTCTGAGCCAATGCAACAGCTTTACAATATGATTGAACGCGTAGCTAAAACTAATGCTAACGTTATGCTCATGGGCGAAAGTGGCGCTGGTAAAGAAGTGGTTGCTCAGGCGATACATAACGCGAGCCAATGTGAAGGCCCGTTAGTTGCTAGTAACTGTGGTGCGCTTTCTAAAGAACTAATTGGTAGTGAACTATTTGGCCACGAGAAAGGTGCATTTACAGGTGCTATAGCACGCAAAGAAGGCGTATTTGAGCAATCGAACAATGGTACTTTGTTTTTAGATGAAGTAACCGAAATGCCTATAGACATGCAACCTAATTTATTACGCGTACTTGAAACTAAAAAAGTAACGCGTGTGGGTGGCAATCGAGAAATACCGACTAATTGTCGTGTTATATCGGCAACAAACCGCACGCTAACTGATTTGGCGCAAAATAATGTAATACGTGAAGATATTTATTTTAGGCTTGCTGTATTTCCTATTGATATTCCGCCACTTCGCGATCGTAAAGAAGATGTTCCTCTTTTAGCTAGGGCTTTTTTAGAGCAGTTAAATGACGAAAATGGCACTGCATTTAGTTGGACAGCTGCACAGTTAAAAGAGCTACAAAGTTATGAGTGGCCAGGTAACGTGCGAGAGCTGCGCCATGCCATACACCGCGCATTTATAATGAGCGATCCACAAACAAGCGATATTACTTTACCGGCTAACTTAGAGTCACCTTTTTCACGCGTTAATGCCCAAACCGAAGAAAAGCAAGTGTCGGCAGGGCAAACAATAGAAGAAGTTGAAAAAGATCTGATTCATGCAACGCTCGATAAAGTGCAGGGCAACAAAACGCTTGCCGCGCAAATGTTAGGTATTAGTACTAAAACACTATATAACCGTTTAAATGCTTATGGCGGTATCGGAGAATACAAATAATCGTAAATTTTAGTTAGTAGGTTTAAGGATAAGAATGACATCAGAAAAACAAACAGAGCCGTTAAATAAATTAGTGCACGATGCAAGAGCACCGCTTAATCGTATATCAATGAACGCCGAACTTATTAAGCTTGTGCTTGAAAATGATATGCCAAAGCAAAAAGCACTCGAGGCGCTAGACAAAATTATTGCTAACTGCCAAGACTGCAGTAACAGCTTACAAAAAATTTCTGACTCTCAATAATGATAATAATAACCAGTTTTACTATGTGGGAAACTAACGTTAAATGATCAAGCAAAAACAGCAGGGTAAGGCAAATGTGACTTGGGCAGCATTTATTGTTGTAGTGCTAAGTATTATTGTTGGTAATGCATTTTTAGCACTTAATACAATACAAAGCTTAACCCAAACGCAAAAAAGCTTAGATAACACTAATATGCTCACTACGGCGATAGAAAAGCTGCACTTGTCTATTGTGCAGGCTGAATCGGGCCAGCGTGGTTATTTATTAACAGAGGAAGACGATTACCTTACTCCCTATTACGACACGCTTGCTCAATTAGAGTCCCAAACAGAGCTTGTTAAATCACTTCATTCTGAAATTGATGGACAGGCTCCGCGCATAGCTGAGTTATTAGTTTTAGTACGTAGCAAAATGAAAGAGCTTAAAACAACCGTTAATTTGGCATTAGATGACAAAGAGCGACGCGCCATTTACCTGTTAAATACGCACAAGGGGCGAGAGCTTTATAAAGATATTCGTGCCAAAGTTAATGACGTTTTAGACAGAGAGCTATTGTTCAAAGTTAGCCACTTTTCTAAACTTGCGAAGATTAAAAACGAAGCAAAAATTACGTTTGCTATTACAGCTGTTACCAGTGGATTATTAATTATTGGTATGTTTGTAATGACAAGACTTAACTTAAGAAACGCAGCTCAATATCGTGCGGATCTTGAAAAACAAAACGAAACATTAGCCAGTAAAGTTTCGGAGCGCACTCAAGAGTTAACTTTGTACTCTGATGAGCTGAGTCGTTCAAACCGCGAACTTGAGGAGTTTGCGTTTGTAGCAAGTCACGACTTGCAAGAACCGCTTCGTAAAATTCAGGCATTTAGTGACCGTCTAGAAACTATGTTTAAAGATGAGCTAGGTGAAAAAGGCATAGATTACATTGGCCGCATGAAAAATGCAGCGCAGCGTATGTCTAACCTCATTAACGATTTGCTTGAGTTTTCACGCGTTACGACACGTGGTAAAGATTTTGATGATACTGACCTTAATGGCGTGGTTGCTGATATTTTAAGTGACTTAGAAATAGCAATTAAAGAGAGTAATGCACAGGTAAATGTTGACGAATTACCCGTAATTCAAGCAGATAAAAGCCAGATGCAACAGCTGTTTTTAAACTTACTTTCTAATGCAGTTAAATTTAGAAAAGCAGGCACTACTCCTCGTATTGATATTACCTATGAGGATGTGAATGAGTTTAGTGAAGAGTTAAATGTTGATACTCAATGGCAGGTAGTAACAATTAAAGATAATGGCATAGGCTTTTCGCAAGAATATGCAGATAAAATATTTGTACCTTTTCAGCGTCTCCATGGGCGCTCAGAGTACAAAGGCACAGGGATCGGGCTTTCGGTATGTAGGCGTATAGTTGAGCGTCATGGTGGTATTATAAACGCTCAAAGCATAGAAGGTGAAGGTGCAACCTTTACTATAAAATTACCAGTGGAAGCATCGCTTTTCACTTTGCAAGGAGAGGCGTAAATGCCGTATTCAAAAGTAAAACCAATCACCATATTAATGGCAGACGATGATGAAGATGATCGCTTGCTAACACAAGACGCACTTGCAGAGAGCCGCGTTTTAAACGAACTTCATTTTGTAGAAGATGGCGTTGAGTTATTAGAGTATTTAGAGCGTCGCGGTAAGTTTGAAGATAAAACAACATCACCGCGCCCTGGGCTTATTTTACTTGATTTAAATATGCCAAGAATGGACGGCAGAGAAGCCCTTGAAGCTATCAAAGGAAATCCTAATCTTAAGGGTATTCCCGTTGTAATTTTAACCACGTCTAAGCAAGAAGAAGACATGGTAAAAGGTTATAACTTAGGTGCTGCGTCTTACATTACTAAACCAGTAACATTTGATGGCCTAGTTGAGCTAATGAAAACGTTAGGAAAGTATTGGGTAGAGTTTGTAGAGCTACCATCAACATTTAACGATTAAAGGGAGATTCTATGTTAGATAAAGTGACTAAGCTGCTGCTAGTAGAAGACGATGAAGATGATTACATACTCACCTGCGACTATTTACAACAACTAGATTCACATAAGTTTAATGTAGAATGGATAAGCTCTCCTGAGCAAGCAATTGAAAAGCTGAGTAAAAATGAGCACGATATTTGTTTGCTCGACTATCGCTTAGGCGCA
The DNA here is from genome assembly GCF_018101025.1 of Pseudoalteromonas sp. MMG006. Taxonomy (NCBI): domain Bacteria; kingdom Pseudomonadati; phylum Pseudomonadota; class Gammaproteobacteria; order Alteromonadales; family Pseudoalteromonadaceae; genus Pseudoalteromonas; species Pseudoalteromonas sp. MMG006. The sequence continues at coordinate 8,242 of NZ_JAGJEJ010000037.1, read as the reverse complement.
TCTGATGGCTTAAGCGTTTTAAAAAAAGCGATAGCTAACGGTTTTAGCGGCCCAATCATAATGTTAACTGGGCAATCTAATGACGAGCTAGACTCTGCCGCACTCGATGCAGGTGCAGTAGATTATTTAATAAAAACTGAAATGAGCTCGAGTCGATTTGCGCGTGCTATTCGTTACGCGTTAGCGCGTAAAGATGTAGAAGGCGAGCGAGTAGAACGTTTAAAAGCAGAAGCTGAAAACCGTTCAAAAGATAGGTTTTTAGCTCATTTAAGCCATGAATTACGTACCCCTCTTTCTTCGATTTTAGGTTACACCGAATTATTATTACAAAGTGACTTTAGCCACCAAGCCGAAAACGAATTGGGTGTTATTTATCGAAACGGTAAACATTTACTAAGTTTGTTGAACGACGTACTCGATTTATCAAAAATAGCTGCAGATAAGCTAGAGCTTACGCTTAGCGAAGTAAATTTAGATAGTATGCTTGCTGATGTGTATACATTAATGCGGGTGTCAGTGCTTGATAAAGGCCTTGCTTTACGCTTTGAATCTGAAAAACCTCTCCCTTTAGTTGCCAAGCTAGATGCAACACGCGTGCGCCAAATACTTATTAACTTAATTAATAACGCCGTTAAATTTACCGATAAAGGTGAAATTGTCGTAAAAGTATGGACACAATGGGTTGATGATACTGAAATGCTATTTTTTAGTATTAAAGATTCTGGGATGGGCATAGCGCCTGAAAAACAACAACTTATTTTTAAACCTTTTGAACAAATAGCCGATGTTGAATCTCGCTCTGTTGGGGGCGCAGGTTTAGGTTTGGCTATTTGTGCTGAGCTATTAAATAGAATGCACGGGTGTATAGATTTACATTCAGAAATAGGCAAAGGTTCTACTTTTACTATTTCGGTTTATCCGGGTGATATTAGTAAAGTAGAGCGTCAAACGCTTAATTTTAGTAGCGCACCGCAGTTACAAAGTAAATCTGCACCCTGTAAAGTACATGGGCGTGTGTTAGTTGTTGATGACTTACGCGACTTACGTATGCTGGTAGGGCATATGATAAGTACATGTGGCGCTCGGGTTGATTATGCAGAACACGGCCAGCAAGCGCTTGAAAAAGTACGTATAGCTGATGCCTATAAAGCGCCATACGATATTATTTTTATTGATATTCATATGCCAGTAATGGGTGGTAAAGAAGCGACCATCGAACTTAGAAAAATGGGTTATAAAGGGCCTATTATCGCGCTGACAGCGGCTACCATGAAAGGAATACATGAAGAGCTTGCTGCACTTGGTTTTAACGACGTAATACCAAAACCCGTAGACAGCAGCGTTTTATATCAATGCTTACAAGATTATTTAATTGCTCCTGAGTGTGCGCCACAGGCTAAAAATATTGCGTCAGATAAAGTGCTAACAGAGAAAAAACAACGCTTTTTACTTGTTGAAGATGACCATGATGCCGCACAAATCACACAACTTTTACTCGAAAGTTTGGGTGTTGAAACGGTTATAGCCTCAAGCTGCGCGCAATGTTTACAAATTCTCAATCATGACCGACAATTCAACAAAGTACTGCTAGATATGCACTTACCCGATGGTCGAGGTGTTGATTTAGGAGAGCAAATTAATGAACGTTACCCCCAGTTAAGATTGGTTATTGTAAGTGGTGCTGAGCCTGATCCTAAAGAGATCAAAGATTTAAATATAGACCGTGTTTTACTAAAACCTATTAACTTAAGCTTGTTAGAAACACTAATTAGCTCATAACGGAGATGTAATTATATGCAATCAATAAAGTTAGGAACTGAGAAATTAACACCTACTAAAGTGGTATGTGTTGGGCGTAACTATACCGCTCATATTGCAGAGCTAAATAACGAAACACCCGAACAAATGGTTTTATTTAACAAGCCAAATAGTGCAATTACGAGCACCCTTTTATCTGAACATAACAACGATGTACTTCATTATGAAACAGAGCTTTGTTTTGTAATTAAAAATAAGCAGATTGCAGGTGTAGGGCTAGGCCTAGATTTAACTAAGCGTACAGTACAAAGTAAGTTAAAAAATAAAGGGCTGCCATGGGAGCGGGCAAAAGCATTTGACAGCTCTGTTATTTTAACTGATTTTGTTGAGCACAGTGATGCTGCGCAGCACTTTACTTTTGAGCTTAAAATTAACGATAAGGTAATTCAGCAAGGTGATACTCACTTTATGTTGTACAAGCCTGAGCAGATACTTACAGAGATAAGCGAATTTATGAGCTTAGAAGATGGCGATATTATTATGACAGGTACGCCATCGGGTGTGGGTGAGATTAAGTGTGGGAATACATTTACGGTTAGTCTTTACTCAAATGAGAAGTGCTTGCTAACTCAGCAGTGGGTTGCTCAGTAATAGGCAACACTTGTTGCTTAAAGTGGGAGTTGAACTCAGGAAAGCTCTGTTTAAGCCAAAACTGTTGGCTTTGCTGGTACTTTTCACTATTGAGCACTTTGCTTTTTAGTGCTTGATTTATTTTGTGAATTGCTTGCGCTGCAAAATTGTTAGGTGCATTAGCTGCGCAGCCCACCGCACCTAACACATACTCTCGGCTATCCTCTTCAATTGCTAAACTCACCACGTTTTTAAATTTACTGTGATTAACAAAATAGTCGCTCATAAATGGGTAGTCGATAGAGTAATCTAAAAAACCACGACTCAAACGCGATATAACTGCTTGGCTTTCGTTCTCGCTACTCCAACTTAAAGATGCTTTGTGTTGGGCTGTGGTATTTTCGATTATCTTATTTATTTTATCAGTGTACTTTCTAGCTGCTGCTTGGCCATAAACATATGAATTATCAGCAAGAAGGTTAATGAGTTTAATAGGTGAACCATGTTTCTTATTAAGCTCTGGAGCTAACTTTTTAGTGGTAATAATATTAAATGGCGGATAAACCGTGGTAGGTGCAGAATAGTTAAATAAGTGATTATTTACTTTTTTGTGGATAACACATGGAAAGCAAATATTTTGTCCTTCATTTAAATATTTATTTATGCGCTCTTGGGGGACAATTAAGCGAGTGTGTTTTACATCACTAATTTCATCCATTAATTGTTCTGTTAAATTATCGCAAATACCGCCTTGAGGTGTATGTTCGCTTTTAGCTATGTGAAAAGGCGGCGTATAGCTTTGCAGCCAAATAATTTCTTTTATTGGCATGTTTTCACCTGCCCAAGTAGGCGCAGTCAAACAGCTAAACATACTAATAAATAAAAAAGGGTTTTTCAGCATAACTCATTAAGTATTAATTCGTTAAAGATGAATTAATTATAGCTTGAGAGTGTTTTTCGGCAAATTTTCTGATAAAAAAAGCAGTATATAAATACTGCTTTAATATGCTTTTATTTTATAACAACGTGGCCTAGTAAGGCATTGGGTAGTCTTTAAATACAGTCGCTATATCATCGAGTAATTCGCGACTAAGCGTAATGTTAAATGCATCGATATTTTCTTTAAGCTGAGCCTTACTTGTAGCGCCAATAATAGATGAAGTAACGCCGTCTACTTGGTTACACCATGCAAGGGCAAGCTGAGCGGGCGTTATGTTGTTAGCATGAGCTAAATCAACATATTGTTGCGTCGCTTTTTGAGCATTCGGAGTGTCTCTAAAAATGCCGTTACGCTGCATAAAAGTCCAACGAGATCCTTCAGGGCGAGCACCATTTAAGTACTTACCTGTTAATAAGCCTGCTGCTAGTGGAGACCATGGTAAATAAGCAATATCTTCATGTATGCATTGCTCAATTAGATATGGCCAATCCTTTGCGTGCGCTAAGCTAAACTCGTTTTGTATAGACACCATATGCGGTAAATTATGCTCTTTAGCTAAACTTACAAATTGACTGATGCCCCATGGCGTATCGTCTGATAACCCACAGTGCTTAATTTTACCTGCTTTAACACAATCGTTCAGGCCTTCTAAAATATCCAACATACTGGCTTGCTGCTGCTCGGTATCTACATCACTGAAAGTTAGTTTGCCAGGCCATTGTCTGCCAAAGTGCGGGGTAGAGCGGTTAGGCCAATGCAACTGGTATAAATCTATGTAATCGGTTTGCAAGCGCTTAAGCGAGTTATCAACAGCCTCTGTTACTGCACTGCGTGTTATATCGCTACCTTCACGGACCCATGATAAACCATTACCTGCTATTTTTGTCGCAAGTACAATATCGCCACGTTTTTGGGTATTACGGCTAAGCCAGTCACCAATAATTTCTTCGGTTTTTCCGTAAGTTTCAGGTGAAGGTGGTACTGCATACATCTCGGCGGTATCAATAAAGTTAACGCCTTGCTCTAGTGCGTAAGCTATTTGCTCATCGGCATCGCTTTGGGTATTTTGCTTACCCCATGTCATGCTGCCTAAGCATACCCTTGAAACATCTACACCGCTGCTGCCTAACGGACTGTATTGCATTTAAAATCCTTAAATTAATTAACCTGAGCTTTGGATAATAAATCTATCTCTAGCTGCTATTTTCAGTGTTAACTGCGTTGAATTTACTTGCAATAGGCTAGCTAGAGAAATAATTCAAATATCACTATGATTTAAAACGTTAGTAAATCTCTTAACCAAAGTTCAGGTTAAGTAAGATCTTGAGAGTGGCTAATTAAGGCCGATAATAATGGCTCAGAAATAGCCGCTTTTTGCCCTGTTTTGAAGTCAAACATCACCACCAAAGAAGAGCCTGTGGTCGTAACTGCTTGCTGAGCATGGCTAAATACTGAGTAATTCATTAAAAAACGATCAGTTTTTATATCTGAAATAGTAATACCAACGGTTAAAGTATCAGGGAAGGTAACAGGGCGTTTATAGCGAATGTTATTTTCGCTTATCACCGGACCAACACCGCCTGGTTTTATTGTATCAAATAGGTTTATTTTATTTAAAAAGTCGATACGAGCGATTTCAAAATAACGTAAGTACACTACGTTATTCACGTGTTGCAGTGCATCCATGTCAGCCCAAGCTACTGTAATATCAGTATGGATAGGGTGTTTATCTTTGAACCTTTGCATGTACTTATACTCTTAGTTTTAAATGAAATAGATTATCAACATGGTGTAACTAGCTCAAGATAATTAATTTTATGTTTTTGTGAGAGCATTGTACCTAATTGAATTTGGGTTTTCAGTTTAGTTACACAGGCACAGTACACATGAGATCACATATGTAGAATTGAATTAATTGGGCTTTAGCTAGTTTGGTTTTTGTAGCGTCTTTTGCTCGTTACGCAATGGGCAATGCATCAGGTGGCATAATATTATTAGCAGCAGGTTTTTTATTGGAGTTTGTTTTTGCTTCACTGTTTTAAAAAACCTAAACGCTTTTAGCAACCGTTGTAGTTAATGAGACTTGCTAATTAAAAATGATTCTATAATAATGGCTGTATAAATAAACAGTTGTTTGTGGTGATGAAAAAGTTTATTCATATCGATATGGACTGCTTTTACGCAGCGGTCGAAATGCGAGATAACCCAAAGCTTGCTAGCGTTCCTTTAGCCATTGGCGGTAATAGCCGCCGTGGCGTGCTCTCTACTGCAAATTATATAGCCAGAGAGTACGGCGTACGCTCTGCTATGTCTAATTACCACGCTAAACAGTTATGCCCAGACCTAGTAATAGTCCCTGGGCGCATGGCTGTTTACAAAGACATTTCTAGTCAAATACGTGCTGTATTTAAACGCTACACCGATTTAATAGAACCTCTTTCACTTGATGAGGCCTACCTAGATGTAACAAACAGCACAGCATGTAAAGGCAGTGCTACGTTAATCGCTCAGCAAATTAGAGCCGATATTTATAACGATACAGGGCTTACAGCCTCTGCAGGTGTGGCACCCATTAAATTTATTGCCAAAATAGCCAGTGATGAAAATAAACCCAACGGCCAATTTGTGGTTTTACCTGATGAAGTAGATGCATTTTTAAATAACTTACCGCTTGGTAAAATTCCAGGGGTTGGGAAAGTGACTTTAGAAAAGCTTAATTTAAAAGGGCTATATACAGGTAAAGACGTACGCGAAAAAGGCGTAAATTGGATGCAGCAACATGTGGGAAATTTTGGTGTATCACTTTATCAAAAATGCGCGGGTGAATATATTGGGGCTGTATCTACAGAGCGAGTACGTAAATCATTAAGTGTGGAGCACACTTATGAATACAATAAAAATAGTTTACAGGAATGTTTAGAACAGCTGCCTAAATTATTAGAGGAGTTGACTACTCGCCTTAATAAGCAGCAGCTACAAAACAAAATTAATAAGCTTAGTGTAAAAGTGAAGTTTGCAAATTTTGTAGTCACCAGTGCTGATCAGGCACACCATCAGTTAAATACCGATATTTTTACTGAGTTATTAAGTAAAGCGTATCAGCGAGGTATGCAACAACCGGTACGCCTTTTAGGGATTGGGGTTGGCGTAAAAAATGAGCCTAACTTAAATCTACAATTGAGCATTTTAGATTAGAGTGCACTTTTTGCTGTAACACCAAGTTGCCAGAGTAAAATTTGCTTATCGCAGTTGGCTGGTTTTGTGTTTTTATATCGACGATAATACCCTCCTTATGTTTAATTACAGGAGCTTTACTTATGGCATATCCTCAAGCAATCGCTGCACCTACTCTTAGTGCAAGCCTTGATTCTTCTTCTCACGATGCACTTATTATTATTAGTGATGACTTTTCTCAGTTAGCCAATAATTCACTAAGCGATGCTATAAACGCACAAGCTAAAGTAGACTCTCGTATTGGAAAGCAAGTTACTTTTTTAGTTATTGAAAATACACGCGTTATTCTTGCGCCTACAGGTCCGCTTAACAGAGACTACGATGATGTTCGTCGTTATTTTGATGCTGCAAAACTAGCCATAAATGAAGCTAAAGCTTCAGGAAGTATAAATCCAGCGATTTACCTACCAAATTTACATGCTGATGCACGCTACCAACATGCTTTAGAGGTCGCTTACTTAGGCGCATGCCAAGCTCTGTGGCAACCACTTGAAGCCCGTGAATATCATGGCGAAGGTATTGAGCCAATTACTCAAATTGGTTTAATTGACGCAAGTGAGCAAACCGTAAAAGCTGTAAATGCAATTGCAGCTGGACAATATGCCGCACGTGATTTATGTGGTACTGAACCAGAGCGTATGGCGCCTCCTCGCTTTGCTGATTATTGCGTGGAGCTTTTTAAAGGCTCAAATGTAGATGTTGATGTAATTGACGACATAGACACAATAGATAAAAACTACCCAATGTTAAGTACGGTTGCACGTGCATCATACGCAGTAGAGCGCCATCACCCTCGCGTTGTTAAGCTTGAATACGTGCCTGAGGGAGAGGTTACGCGTACGCTTATGTTTGTGGGTAAAGGTTTAGTATACGACACCGGCGGTGCGGATTTAAAAGTAGGCGGTTACATGGCAGGTATGAGCCGTGATAAAGGCGGTGCAGCATCAGTTGCAGGCTTCATGAAAGCGGTTGCTGATTATCAGCCTAAAGGCGTTAAAGTTATTTCGTACTTAGCCGTTGTTCGCAACTCTATTGGCTCAGATTGTTTTGTACCAGATGAAATAATTACTAGTCGTGAAGGCGTACGTGTTCGCATTGGTAACACCGATGCAGAAGGGCGCTTAGCAATGGGTGACCTACTTAGCGAAATGAAAGATTTAGCTAAAACAGAAGTTAACCCAACGTTATTTACGGTGGCAACATTAACGGGGCATGCGGCGCGTGCAATGGGCCCTTACGGAGCCTATGTAGAAAACGGACCTGCACGCAGCGCTAATACATCTCGTCAAATTGCTGATCTGGGTGATTTATGGGCTGATGGCGCAGAGGTTTCTCGTTCTCGTCGTGAAGACTACGACTTTATAAAACCGCGCACTTTAGCTGATGATGTTTTATCAAGTAATAATGCTGCCTCTGCAGTTACTGCGCGTGGTCATCAATTCCCAATGGCATTTTTAGCTGTTGTTGGTGGGCTTGATAAACACGGTAACGACTCTACTCAGCCAATACCTTATGTACATATGGATATTGCTGGTAGCGGTGTTGAAGGGGGCGATTGGCAGCACGGTAAGCCAACCGCCGCATCAGTAACAAGCTTATTTGCACGCTACTGTATGTAAACTAAAAACTTACGTGCAATAAAAAAGCCCTGATAATTCAGGGCTTTTGCTTTTTAAAGGT
>NZ_JAGJEJ010000036.1:0-18198 GCF_018101025.1 Pseudoalteromonas sp. MMG006 | reverse complement strand
AATTACTAGAAACATCGCTATTAGCAAACGTGTCTGGCGGTAAAAGAAATTCACTATTATGTGGTTTGTGTGACATTTGGATTCCATGCACATTAGATTACTAGAAACATCGCTATTGGTCAATTTGGCTGGTGGTAATACCGTGGTCGACTTACGAAGCATCACCATTCCATGATCTTTTGATTAATGCAATAAGTTTATAGTCGTGTGAATTGAAAGTACAACTTAAAGCACGACTAACTTTACAAATGTAGATGAACCCTCTGTGAAATAGGAGTTTTAAATGAGTACACTGAAATCACTTGCTGAATCCGTTAAAGTATATAAAAATCAAGATGTTATATATAGGTTCTCTGAGCTTTATGGTGTGGATTTATTAGAGTCGGAGCAAATATTTGAAGATCTGAAGTTATGGTTAGTACTAGCGAAGGTTGCTAAAATTGAAAATAGTAATAAACCTTTTGTAATTGACAATGCTCTTTTGGTCATTGATGAAATGTGGCATAACTTTATTCTATTTACAAAAGATTATAGCGCTTTCTGTGACAATTACTTCGGTCATTATTTACACCACAATCCGACCTCGGGTGAAGAAAATAATAGGCAAAAGCAGGTATTTAATAGCATGTCTATTGAAGAGAGACAATCTTATATGATGGAAAAACTTCGGTGGCAGTACGAGTTTACTATGGTTAAGTTAGGTAAGGATATTTTCATTCGTTGGTATCAATATTATCCAAATAAGTTTACTAAAGAAAGTTTAGCTAAATTATCGTATGAAAGTGCTAAGAAAAAGTCTGAGTTTGAAGATAAAGTTAAAAAAGTTGCTTAAGTTAGAGTGTTATCTTTTATTTGTACTGTCTCAGATTTAATCTGACAATCATCCGATTTTTGCGGTGTCTGTCAGCTTAGATTTGAGCTAAATTTTTTTAGCCCAAACAGTTTCCTTATCTGTTAATGTTTCAAGTGGCGTTCTACTACAATATATTTTTCTTTGATAGGTTCGTTTCTTTTTTAAAATATCCCGTTCCTCCGTGACACGTTTCAATTTTTCATCGGATGATTGAGCTGCTTTAGTTTATCTGACTACTGACTCCGTCGTGATATAACGTTTGCCTTTGCTCTTAAAACACCTCTTATTAGAAGTTACAATGTAGCTCATTAGGTGTCTAGCAAACTATGGGAAGTCCATTTAGTATTTAACCAACTAAAAGTTGAAATAAGTTTAAGTGAATGTATGTCGGTAAAACCTGCCTTGAAAGAATTGAACTCAAGCAGTTTTTAAAGTTATAGTAAATAGGATATCAACGAAACAGAGCTCGATACTATTAGCATTTCACTAGGTCGCTTATGCTTAAAAACAGTCATACGTTGGTCTGGTCTTGTAATCTTGGTTATACAACTTGCCGATTCCCTACTACCTGCAACTTGTACCGTCATTGCTGCAGGGGTTGAGTTGTTGTCTGTAAAAAGCGAGATCGGGCTACATTAAATATGCAGAGGTTAATAATTTATATTTTTACAATAGTATCGAAGGTACATGTAGTGAAATTTCAGTTTTTAATGGACTATTCTGGAATTGGCTTAGTTCTTTTGAGCGTATTGACAGATGTTGATTGAGTTGATTGTTTACTCAAGGCATAGAAAAGACATAAGGAAGTAACAATGTCGGATAAAATAAAAAATGCCTCATTCTTTGTGGTTCGGACCCCCCGCCTTGCTGTTGAGCAAATTACACAGTTTCAAGATGAACATGCTGATACTAATAAAATACTTGAAAGCTGGTTAGCTATGTATGGTGTTCAAGAAGCACTTTATTTAGCTAGCCCCTCGCTATTAGAACGCATAAGTCTATGGCGTGAAAAACCAGACACTAAGCAAGGTAAAAAGGTATCACACGCTTTAATAAAATATATGATCCGGATGTGTTCAAGAGCAACACCGTTCGGTTTATTTTCGGGTGTAAGTAAAGGTAAGATCACTTCGGTTACAGATTTAATCTGTGGGGATTATAAAAAAGATAGCCGAAAGACTCGTTTAGACATGTTTTACCTAAATGAGCTTAAAGACTATTTTATCAAGCGTACCTCGAAATCTGACACACTAAAATATAAACCAAATCCCTCTCATTATTTCATCGCGGAGCAGTGTCGTTACATAGAAGCTTACCTCTTCGATGATAGTATGCAATATCGTTTAAGCGCGGTGGAAAGTGACGAATATTTTAAATTTTCTTTAAATTTAGCAAGTACCGGAATTAGCTTTAATAACTTATGTAAGGCTTTTTGTGAGCAATATATAGATGCCGATAAAGAAGATGTAGAGTCATATATTCAAGATTTAATAGATGAAGGCATTTTAATAGCTGATATACCATTGCCATTAACTGGAGATTCTCCAGATTATGCTTTATTAAAGTCTATTCAAAATCTTAAAGAAAATATTTACGCTGATCATCTTGCTACAGTTTTGGTAAAAATAGATCATCTAGATGAAGATAACTTAGGAAGCATTGCACCATACAAGCAATTACTTACACATTTAGATAAATTGCCAATAAAAGCACAAGAAAATAAGCTGTTTCAAGCTGATATATATCGCAACTACAGTACTTGTTATTTAAGCGAAATAGAAATTAACCGCTTGCAAAAGCAACTTGAGCTACTGTCTGGTTTGAGCTTGAACGAAAGAAGCAATCCTTTATCCCCGTTTATTAACCAATTTAATGCTCGTTTTGAAGGGCAGTTTGTAGCACTTGATGTCATTTTAGATGATGAAACAGGGATTGGTATTTCAAATGAAACAGGCTATGAAGCACCTTTGGTTGCCGGCTTACACTTCGCTCGGGCTGGCGGTATTGTCAATACTCCGGCAGGTGTGAGTCTAATTGATGCAATTATTGAAGAAGCAATTAGTTTACCAAAAAATCGCAATAAAAACTGTATTGCTCTAAAAAGTAAAGAGCTCAAAGTTAAAGCGACAAATACTGACGCACTAAAATATTATCCCAGCTCTTTTGCTGCAATGCTAAGTTTGTACGAAGATGATAAACACAATCCTATAATTAAGTTTAATGGTTGTTATGGGCCATCATCAGCAAATTTATTAGGTCGCTTTTGTCACTTAGATGAAAGCTTAAAAAATGCAGTGATAGAGGAGTTAAAACAAGAGCAAGCGCATTCACCCGATGTTATTTTTGCTGAAGTTGTACATATGCCAGAAGGGCGGCCAGGTAATGTTATAGCTCGCCCGCATTTGCGTGAATATGAAATTGTATTTATGGCAGATAGTAGCCTAAATGACGAATATCAAATACATTTAAGCGATTTATATGTATGGGTTGAAGGTCAGCACGTTAAGCTTTGGAGTAAGAGACTAAATAAACAAATTGTTCCGCGTTTGTCATGCGCGCATAATTATTCGTCTCGTAGCCTTAGTGCTTATAAGTTTTTATGTATGTTACAACATCAAGATGGACACCCTCCTTATTTTTCTATGCCGCAAAGTACATTAAGGCATAGTTTTGTTCCACGTATAATGTTAGATAATTTAGTACTTAGTGAAAAAACATGGCGTGTTGATAGAAAACATCTACAAGAAGTTTTTATTGATGGCCAACTAGATTTAGATAAGCTAAATACACTTTTCACTACTTACCAGTTAGACGCACAAGTTTGCTACGCAATGTTTGATAATGTTTTGCAATTGGACTTACGAAACACTGATATGTTTGAAATTTTACTCGCTGAGACTAAAGGGCAAACTAAGGTTGAGTTGAAGGAGGTTTTATCTTCTAGCTTTTCGTCTCGTGTAAGAGATGAGTTTGGGCATCATTATAATAATGAAGTGATAGTGCCTTTTAGAAACGCAGCAGCAAAAGTGCATAAACATTTTGTTGATAAGCCTCTTGCAAACATATCTGCAGCGCCAATTAAACGACGATTTAGTGCTGGTTCGGAGTGGCTTAGTTTAAAAATTTATAGTGGTAACTCTTTAGTTGAGCAACTTTTGAGTGAGAAATTATTTCCGCTCATTGAGTCTAATAAAACATTGTTTAAAAAGTGGTTTTTTATTCGATATTCAGATCCAGATTGGCATATTAGGGTTCGTTTTCATGGAGAACCAAATATATTATGTGGTCAGTTATTACCTTTATTAAATAACTTACTTGATCCAATGATCGAAAGTGGTGAATTGCATAAAGTAGAGCTAATGACCTATGAGCGAGAGGTTGAACGTTATGGTGGCCCTGAATCTATAGGTTTAGTTGAATCTTTATTTATGTATGACAGCTCGTTAATTGCAAAAGCGTGTTTATTAGTAGATGACTACGGTGAAGATATACGCTGGCGAATAGCATTAAATTATACACATAAGTTACTCAATCTATTTAATTACATGGATGATGAGCGTTTAAGTTTGATTAGCCGTTTACGAGATGGTTTTGGTAATGAGTTTAACGAAAATAGTATTTTACGTAAGCAGTTAGGTAGCCGTTTTCGAGAGTATCAAGATCAGTTAAATGACGACTTCATTAAGCTAAATACTGTTGATACAGATGGCCTTGATGAAACGCAAAAGTTTATTTTTAAATTACTTAAAGAATGGCAAAATAACGCTGAGCCAATTGTTAAAGCCTTAGTTAAGCTCATTAAAGAAAATAAGCTTAACTGTACACGAGATTCACTTTTAGGCTCACTTTTACACATGCATAATAACCGTATATTTAAAGCATATGGAAGAGAGCAAGAGTTTGTAATACATGATTTGCTAAGGAGAAAATACTTTTCTACAGGTAAAGCTAAATAAAAAAAGCGCGTTTAAAGTTGTAATATCTTTAAACGCGCTTATATATTTTACCAATCCTCGCTACAATAACGCTATTCAATTAAGTGTGTTTTTCAGTCAAGATTCAGTACTAATAAACTAACCTACTGAGTATTTGCACAAGAAGTGATTTACGTAATCTTCTGATCAAACATAAGACTTATTTAGCTAAAACAACGAAAAAAGGAAATTGTTTTAATGGCTCTAACAACAGTAATTCTTGCTGCGGGTAAAGGTACTCGCATGCGCTCTGCTCTACCAAAAGTACTACATAAAGTAGCCGGTAAACCGATGGTGCAGCACGTTATCGATAATGCGATGGCATTAGGCGCAACGACGACCAACCTAGTTTACGGACACGGCGGCGAACTATTACAACAACAACTTGCCGATAACAACGTAAACTGGGTACTACAAACCGATCAACTTGGTACCGGCCACGCAGTAGCACAAGCTAACCCACACATTAATGATGACGACACTGTACTTGTTTTATATGGCGATGTACCTCTTACAAAGCAATCAACACTAGAGCGCTTATTAGCTGCAACACCTAAAAATGGTTTAGCGGTATTAACCGTTAACTTAGTTAACCCAAATGGCTACGGCCGTATGCTGCGTGAAAATGGCAAGCTTGTAGGTATTATTGAGCAAAAAGATGCAAGCCCTGAGCAGCTACTTATTAGCGAAGTAAACACCGGCATTATGGCGGTAAATGGCAAGCTTTTAAAAACATGGTTAGGTAATCTATCTAACAATAATGCACAAGGTGAATACTACCTAACAGATATCGTTGCTATGGCGCACAGTGAAGGTGTAGAAATTGCATCGGCGCAGCCAGATCATGCAATGGAAGTTGAAGGCGCAAATAACCGCGTACAACTTGCAGGCCTTGAACGAGCTTATCAAGCATGGCAAGCAGAAGAGTTAATGTTAAATGGTGCCACCCTCGCCGACCCAGCCCGTATCGATGTACGCGGCAATGTTAAAACAGGCGAAGACGTATTAATTGATATCAATGTTATTTTTGAAGGCAGTGTTACCCTTGGTAATAATGTACAAATTGGCCCTAATTGTGTACTTAAAAACTGTACCATAGGCGATAACGTTGTTATAGAAGCAAATACCCTAATTGAAGGTGCAAGCGTAGCGGCTCAATGTACGCTAGGCCCATACGCCCGCTTACGCCCAGGTGCGGTAATGGAAGAAGACTCGCACATTGGTAACTTTGTAGAGATGAAAAAAACACGCTTAGGTAAGGGTTCTAAAGCAAACCACTTAAGTTACTTAGGCGATGCTGAAATTGGCGAAAAAGTGAATATAGGCGCAGGTACAATTACCTGTAACTACGATGGAGTTAATAAAGCAAAAACCATTATTGGTGATAACGCCTTTATTGGTTCAAATTCATCACTTGTTGCTCCTGTAAATATTGGTGCTACAGCAACAGTTGGCGCTGGCTCTGTTATTACCAATACCGTGGCGGATGATCAGCTAGCTGTAGCACGTGGCAAGCAACGTAATTTAGATGGTTGGAAACGCCCAGTTAAAAAGCTTTTTTAACAACTTTCTAAGTAAAGACTGTATTTGCTATTCTTTTACGCTGCGTTATCGTACTTATTATTTACATCAAAAAATAGGTACGTTTTTAAGTAACATCTTATGTTAATGGGTACAAGGTAAGCTATTTTTAGTAATAAGCGGAAATATTGCAAAATACTCAGTTCCTCCATGGCATGCTTTAATTCAGAATCAAATGGAGTTAAATGTACAGGTGGCTGAGATTTAATTCTAAGCAAGCCTTTTTAGCCGTTGTTTTACAAATATGACTTTAAATTACTAGGTATATTATTATTCTTTATTTATAACTTCCTCTTTACCCATCATGGCTCTTAAAAGGCACCAAATATCTTTATAGCCGCTCATAAGCTGTTTTTACCAAATAGCCTTATCTGTCATTATTTCCTTTTATCCTCCTATAAAGCCACCCATCGCCTCATTTACCAAGCTCAAATTATCGTTATACAATTTTTGCAGATCAGGAGGATAATATGAAAATAATATTGGGTGTCGTTTGCAAAATATATGTGCTGTTCGTGATGATTATATCTTCAGTGAGTGAAGCAAAACAGTTTACAGAAAAATTACAGTTTGATAGTCAAATTCGTATTAATGGGCAAAATATAAAAGGGACGAATCAGGCAATTTTTGCAACTAAAAATACTTCATCTCTTTTCTCGGCTCTAGATTTAAGTTTAGAAGGTGAAGGGTTGCGTTTTGCGGCAACTGCTAACGTATATAAAGAAGGTGGGACGAGTGAAACCGATTTTACTATTTCAGAAGCGTTCTATGATTTTAGTACTGAAAATTGGTTTTTATCTGTAGGGAAAAAGAAGCTTGATTGGGATGTTGCCTATGGATTTAGGCCATTAGACATGTTTTCTCCAACTGACTCATTAGCGATATATACAGCAGTCCCCCCTGGTGTGTTAATGATAATGGGGGACTACTTTACTGAATCAGGAAACATCACTGTGATTTGCAATGAAACGAAACCTGATTATCTTGAACGAGGTATTAAAGTAGCACAAAGTTACGGTTGTGGTGGGCGCTATTATCAATTCTTTGATGGTTATGAAGCGCAAGCAATAGCGCACTATGACGATAAACTGGGCTTTAGAATTGGTGGAAGTACCCTTACAGTAATAGGTGATAACTTAGAATTACATAGTTCATTCCTCTGGCAGCAAAACTATCGTTCGCCTAAAGTTACTCAACTGTATAAAAATACTTTATCTGCATATGATAATGTTGAAACAATTTGGCGCAAAGGCAGTTTGCAAGCTTTAGTGGGTTTTAACTACAGTTTTTCGATGGGGGTAACAGCCATTGTAGAATACTGGCATGATGGTCGAGCACCAAGTGACAAGCAATGGCGAACATTGATTGCACGTGCTAATGAAGGTGTCCAAGATCATCAATTGAAGTTATATCGAGCTCACTTTTCGACACAAAATCTATTCAGAGATAATGTAATGGTGCATTTGAGAACATCTAATTCTACCTGGCAACCTTCGATGACATGGTTAACAAACCCTCAGGATAACAGTATGTTAATAAATAGTGAGCTGTGTTACTCTGGTTTTAAAAATGGTCGTCTCTGTCTCGGCTATAGGAGCTATGCTGGCGGAAGCGAAACAATATATGAGCAGCTAAGCCATCAAAAAACTGGATATTTTAGCGTCGAAATTAAGTTGTAATTTAATGCCTTTTATTAAACCATTCTCAGGATCAGAACGCTGGGTGAGTAATTTAAAGCTCGCTGTAGTCTGTATTTCACTTGGGTTACTGATTCACTTTATTGGGTGGGCTAAGTACCCTGTTATTTCAATTATGATCTCTCTTGGAGTCGGGTTCAGTATTCGCTTATGCCGTAAATGGTTAAAGCGGCATTATCCACAAATGAATCTTGCCTTGCAGTTTTTCTTAGCTACTCTTTTTTCTTTTATTGTATGGGGCCTGACGCCACTCTTATTAGGTGTTGTGAAAAGCACTGGTGGCTATATTGGTGATTTACAACAATATGTAGGTATTTTGCTGATTGGCAGTTTTATTATGGTGGTGGTGAGTTTTACATACTATCGAAGTGCACAAGCACAGAATTTAAAACAATCGTTAGCGCAAGTTGAATTAGAGCAAATAAAGAAAGATAAAGTACTGTTAGAAACTCAATTAAGGTTACTACAATCTCAAATTGAGCCGCACTTTTTATTTAATACACTCGCTAATATTCAAGCATTGATAGCTGTTGATACTAAACAGGCGAATAAGATGTTAGCCGCGCTCTCGGCTTTATTGAGACAAAGTTTAGATAGGACGAGGTCTGAGTGGTTAACCCTCGGCCATGAATTACGTTTTAATAAAGCTTATTTGGCCATACAGAAAATACGTTTAGGGGATAGACTAAATATTCACTATGACGTAACGGATAAAATAACCGATGATATTTTGTTTCCTCCAATGTTACTTCAACCTCTCATAGAAAATGCCGTTACACATGGTATAGAACAGTTAACATCGGGTGGAGAACTGACTCTATTAGTCAAAAAGAAAGAAAATAACTTATTAATACGCATTACGAATAATACACCTAATGAAGGCAGTAATCACAAAGGCACACAAGTTGGGATGAACAACGTAAAAACCAGATTACAGCAATTGTATGGTGAACAAGCCTGCCTTTTATTTGATCACAGTCAGGCGGGTATTGTGACCGTTACTATGGAGGTCCCCTTAAATGTCTCACCGAGTTAAAGTTGTTATTGCTGACGATGAGCCTATTTTACGTACACATTTGAAAATGATGTTAGAAGAGGTTTGGCCTGAAATCGATATTGTTGGTCAAGCTGCTAATGGTGAAGAAGCTTTAGCACTGACCGAGGCATTTACACCTAAGGTTGTATTTTTAGATATTAATATGCCAGGAATGAATGGTTTAGAAGTTTCTAAAAAACTATGTGATGATGACTCACCCCCCATTATGGTTTTTGTAACGGCTTATAATGAATATGCAGTTACTGCATTTGAGAACCAAGCAATTGACTATCTTTTAAAACCTTTAGAAAAAATAAGGCTTGAAAAAACCGTACAGCGAATACAAAAGCTTTTGTCATCCGAAAACACTGAGACCAGTCAACAAACACAGTTACAGGCTATGTTCTCCCAGTTAATGCAGAGTAATAACCTAGCACCATCTAATGCGTATTTAAAGTGGATTAAAGCAAGTAAAAACAATCATATATATATGATTGATGTTGATGAAGTGGATTATTTTATCGCCGACAATAAATACACCGAAGTTACTGCTGGGCAACAGAAGCATTTAATAAAAACATCTATTACTCATTTAGAAAGTGAGTTAGAGCCTGATACTTTTTGGCGTATTCATCGTAATTGTATTGTTCGAGTTGATACTATTGATCATGTATCTAAAGATGATTTAGGTCATGTTTATATATACTTGAAAGGGAGAGATGAAAAACTTTCTGTGAGTAGAAAGTATCACCATTTATTTAAGCAGATGTAACAGAAAACATAACCAACCATTATTGAAGCGGATTTAATACTGTAGAAGAGGTAAATCATGATTTACCTCTTTTTTGATTGTATTAAGTGCGCTCTATATCACTATCATAATTCAACTTACTAATTTTATCGTTCCCCCTTAAAAGGACTATAAAGTATATTCATCATTACTATTTCCCGTTTATCTCCCTATTCAACCGATTATCGCCTGCCTAACATTCTATGGTGGTTGTTTCTTAAGATATGTTCATCAGCAGAAACAATACAGGATAACGATAATGAACCAATTTTCTACGATTAAAAACATGCTTTTAGGCATTGTATTAGCAAGCTCTTCAGTTACTGCAAGTGAAATCCCAGCGCATGTTATTACAGCATATCAACAGGGACTTACTGGATCCCAAGAGCAAAATCAACTTGCTGTGAACGCGCTTTCTGAACTCAACAATAAAGCATCAAATCCCGTTGTTTTAGCTATGTTAGGAGGTGCTGAAACAACGCAGGCACGATACACCAGTCAACCTTGGCAAAAAATGAAATTCGCAGAAGCCGGCATTGCTAAATTAAATAAAGCAATTAAACAAGTTAAAGAAATGCCATATCCACTTAAAGCAAGCGTTTATGTGACTGCTGGCTGTACCTTTGCGCAGGTACCAAAAATGATGAATCGTGCTGAACATGGCGCTCATTTATTAAATCAAGTATTGGCCAATAGTGATGGATTTTCAAAGTTAGATAAACAGCTAAAACAATCAACTTATAGATGTGCCGCATTGGCTGCAAATAAATTAGAAGATCAAACTAGAGCGAAATTATTCATCGAGAAGTCTGATGCTCTAGCGCGCCTTTCAAAGGCTGAAAAAGGATAATTGTAATGCTTAAATTTTCGAACATTGTTAAGTCTTACAAGACTGGAGAAGTCGTCGTCGACGCATTAAAAGGCGTATCTGCTGAGATAAAAAAAGGGGAAACTGTTGCATTATGTGGCCCTTCAGGTAGCGGGAAATCAACACTTTTAAACATTTGTGGCTTGCTTGACGATGACTATAAAGGTGAAATTTGGCTTGCAGGTAAAGCAGTCTCAAAAGATAAAAAAGTAATGACACAAATTCGTCGTGAAAAACTAGGATTTATCTTTCAGAGATATAATTTGATCCCAGTGATGTCTGTTTATGAAAACGTGGAGTACCCACTTTTAATGCTTAATATGAATAAGCGAGAAAGAATGGATAAAGTTGTTGATATTATTAATAAAGTTGGTTTAAAAGATCATATATATAAACGCCCAGATCAATTATCAGGTGGTCAACAGCAGCGTGTTGCTATTGCTCGAGCATTGGTTAAGCGACCTGAGATTGTGATTGCGGATGAACCTACCGCAAATTTAGATACATCGACCGCGAATATGGTCATTGATCTGATGCGTGATTTAGGCAATGACCTAGGCTGTACCTTTATTGTAGCAACACATGACCACCGTATGACAGATCGCTGTCATCGTGTTTTAAATCTTGCTGATGGTAATTTATCGGCATTTAATCCATATGAAACTCATAGGAGAGCAGGATAATGCGTTGGATCTCATTTGCATTTTTTAACGTTTGCCGAAATGGTAGGCGTTCATTATTCACAATATTAGTTGCTACAGTTGCCGTTGCCGCTATTTTAACGACGAGTGGTTTTGCCTTATTTACTTATCAATCACTGGCAGAAAAAGCGGCTAGAGATGAAGGTAACTTTATTATTACACATCAAAAATTTCTTAAAGCAGAAGAAGATATACCGCTACAATATGGTTTATCTGATATTGAAAAGTTAATAGCTCAACTTGAAACCGACGAAGACATTAAAAGTGTATTGCCACGCATAAACTTCAATGGTCTTGTATCTAATGGTGAAAAAAGCTCCATTTTTATTGGTCTGGGTGTAGATCCCGAGGAGTTTATGGTTAAAGGGCCTTTTTTAACAATGTTAGAAGGTAAGGCATTATCAAATTTTGATAATGAAGGTGAAGCAGAAGTTGTATTAGGTAAGGAGCTAGCACGCAACTTAAAGGTGACAGTGGGTGATTATATTACGCTCATGTCGACAACGACAGATGGTGCGTTAAATGCTATGGATTTTACAATAAGGGGTATTTATACGACAGGTGTGCCAGATTTAGATAAGCGACAGCTTTATGTGAAGCTATCAGATGCGCAATCATTGTTATATACCGAGAAAGTCAGCTCATTGTCGGTTTACTTATTTGATATAAGTAAAACACAACAAACAGTTTTAGATTATCAGAAGCGAGACCAGTCATTGGAGTTTACACCTTGGTGGGAGCGCGCATTCTATTATCAGTCAGTAAAAGATCTTTATAACCGTATTTTTGGCCTGTTAGGTGGGATTATGGTGTTACTTGTATTCTTCTCAATTTCAAACACGATGGCGATGACTGTCAGTGAAAGAACCCGTGAAATAGGGACTGTATCGGCAATGGGCTCTTATCAATGGGAAATTATTCGTAACTTTGTATTAGAATCAAGCATGATAGGGTTCATTGGCGCGGCGTTAGGTATTGTTGCATCTGCCTTCATTGCTTGGGGACTGGTTTATTTAGGTTTAGAAATGCCACCACCGCCGGGTAGCAATCAGGGTTACCCTTTAACCATTACTTTCTCATGGGAAGTAGCAGGTATTGTATTACTTACTATGGTATTGGTATGTGTATTAGCGGCACTAAAGGCTGCATATAAAGGCAGTTCAAAATCAATTACAGAGGCGCTAAGTCATGTTTAAATTTAAAAATATTATATCTATTTGTGCGCTGTTGCTTATTTCTGTATCAGCTGTTGCGCAAACTGTAAATGAACAATACGAAGGTGGATTTGATCTGCAAGCAGCTCTTGTCAACGTTGATGCTTATCGAAGTGAAGCAGAGTCAGTAAAAATTTCGGCAACAGTCAGTGCATATAATAAAGGGAAGCTAAAAAGTGAAAAGCAATACGATGTTTATTCATCTATCAATAAACAATCACTTGTTGTTTTTAAAACGGCTTCAGAGCAAGGACAAAAGGTCTTGATGAAGGAAAATGATTATTGGATGTTCATGCCGAAAAGCCGACGACCAATACGCATAACCCCTTTACAAAAATTATTGGGGGAGGCATCACTGGGCGATATTGCGACACTTAGTTGGAGTCAAGATTACGATATAGAGTCTTATGAAACGAATGAAGCTGTCATAGTGTTTAATTTAACGGCTTATTCAGAAAAGGCGAGCTATCAAAAAATTCAACTTACCGTTGATAAAGCCGATTTATTTCCATTGCAAGCAGAGTTGTATCTTCGTTCTGGCAAACATGCCAAAACGGCTACCTTTGAAAGAGGTGATAGAAACAACAAAGTTAAAGTGATTTCTATGTCGTTAATCGATCAAATGCAGCCAGGTAAAAAAACAGTGATTGCTTATGATGAAATTAAGCCAATTGATGTACCGCAAAAGTTATTTAATCCGCAAATATTAATTCGCAGTGATTTAAATAGCCTTTTAACTGAGTGAAAGGCTAAAAACTTGGAACTACAGTTAAATGAGCATCAAATCGATATTTGGCAAACCTCTTTAAGTTTGTTTGAACAAAATAATGCGCTTTCAGATCTTGACTTACAGTTAAGTGTGTCAGATAAGCTGGTGGCCAACTAAACTTGGCCACTGATTTTAGTGTAAGCCATTATCGCTTGTTTGACTTGTATTATTGCAACGTTAGTTTAAATTGCTCTTTATAACGTCTAGATAAGTTTAGTACTTTACCTGTGGTTAATTTAATTTCACTGTCGCCGCTGGGTAGTGGTGTAATGGACTCCACTTTATCGAGTTTTACGCCATGGCTGCGGTGAATTCTACAAAACCCCTGCTTTTCAAGTTGTTTGCTCAATGTTGTAAGTGTTGCCCTTAACGGATATATACGTGAGCCTATATGTAGGTTTACATAATTACCCGACGATTCAAGCCAATCAACATCCTCTATTTTTATAATGAATTCCTTACCGAGCTTTTTAACTAATAAGCGGTTTATGGTCGATGTTGTTTGTTGCTCACTTTCTTTAATTGAAGAGGCTTCACCTAGTAACTGCTGCACCACATATTGATATACTTTGATAAGTACGATGAAAAACACAAAGCTTATAGCGTCTTTCTGGTATTCATAAATAAGTTCAAACCAACTAAGTCCAAAGTTGTAAGACCCATTATTCAACAAATATATGAATTTACGAACCCCTACCATAATACCAACGTGTAACACGCTAAATATAATAGAGGCACCAAAGTACATACCTAATGAGGCCGTAATATTTTGCCAATTAAAAGGTAAGTGTCTTAAAAACCAAATTAAAATAGGGAATATAAGCAAAGTACTCAAGGCACTTGAATACTCCCAGACAAATGGCTCCCACATTAAAAAAGTTAAAGCGCCTTCTCTTTGGGCTTCCATTATTTGGGTTGTAGCGTTTACTGTATTATTAATTATTACGTAAGCACACAGTAATACTGATGCGTAAATGCTTTGAAAACGTTGAAAGTGCTGTAGGTTCATAAATGTATGCTTATTGCTGATGTGGCACGCTTATCCCTGTATACCACCTTTTATCACTATTGCCCGTAATATAAGCACTTGTAGATAGTTTTAGCGAGAGCTTTAGGTATGAATAACGCATAAAATTCATAAAGTAGTAAAAGCATGAACACTCAAACACACCAACCTTCATTAGTTAATTCGCGTAAGTATTATCTTGATTGGCTTAGGGTAATCGCATTTGCGTCGCTAATTTTTTACCACATAGGCATGTTGTATAGCGAAAACTGGGGATTTCATTTTAAGAGTAATTATACATCGCAATATATTGAATATTTAATGCTGGTGTTTTCACCTTGGCGGATGTTGCTCATTTGGTTTATATCGGGCGTAGCACTGCGTTTTATGATTGATAAAGTAAGCGGCTTTAAGTCTTGGTTATTGCTCACTTTAACTCGTTCCATTTTTTTACTATTACCCTTGCTGGTGGGGTTATGGTTAATAGTGCCTTTACAGCTGTTTGCAGAAATGTCACAACAAGGTGTTATTTATATTAGCTACTGGCAATTTTATTTAGCTTTTATAGAGACGAACAATACGCTTTTTATTAATTATCAGTCTGGTGTGTGGCCGAATGTGGATGTAAATCACTTATGGTATTTGCGCTCGTTGTGGCAATTTATGCTGATCATTATTGTTTTAACTTTTTTTGCACGCTTGCCCTTTATTGCGCCTTTAAAAGTATTTGTTAAAGGCTGTGTGTCATTTGGGCTTTTAATTACTTTACTTATTGTTGCCGTACTATTTACAAGACATTATTTAACTGGCGATTCAATTAGAGAGACTAACGGCTTAATACTGTTACTCGCAGGATACATACTCGCTAAAAACACTTACTTTTGGAACTGCTTAAATAAAAACTTGGTAGTACTGGCTTTGAGTTTTGCGATTTTGTTCGTACTTATAATATTAAGCTATCAAAAGGCGTTTACTCTTCCTCATTTTATTTTAAGCGGTAGCTACAATATTCAACGTGTTGTAGGTGTATTTTTTGTACTTGCGCTCGCTCACCGATTTTTAAATTTTAATACCTACTATTTAAAGCAGCTCAATGCATGGGTGTTTCCCTTTTATTTATTGCATCAAAGCATTTTGATTATTTTGTGTTTTTTACTACAGCCTTTAAGTTTAGGGTCTGTTGCTGAACCATTCATCATTATTTTAGGGACTTGGTTTTTTTGTGGTGCTTTTACATGGGGTATAACACGCGTTGATGTATTTAGACCTTTTTTAGGAGTTGCAATTAAACGAGAGTATTCCTCGACGGTAAAAACGATTGGCTATACGGCCGCTTTAATTTTAATTACTCCGCTAGCGTATAAGCTAATTACTTAGACTAAGAGGCTGTATTAAAACTGCCATAATCTTGTCATGCCTGTGTGTTGATATTTAGCAAATACAATACTAAGGAAAATCACATGTTTAAAAAATCAATTATTGCGCTGTCGCTTATATCTGTTCTTACTGGTTGCTCACTAGATGGAGATGACGGCCAAGACGGCACGCAAGGTATTCAAGGAGAACAAGGTACAGCGGGTCAAAATGGTACTAACGGCACCAATGCAAATTCGGCGTTAAATATAAGCTTAGTCGGCAGAGCCGTACTTAATGCTCAAAGTCCTGAGGGGGCGGCTGAAATAGTGGCTTATCAAGCATCTAAAAAATGGATTTACGCTATTAATAGCTCTGGTGATGAAGCAGTAGTGAACATTATACCCGCCGATACGTTTGATACTGCCGCACTCGTTCAAGATAACGAAGGAATAGTGAATGCAACTAACCTTACATCAGCAATTACCCTTACCTTAAATGATAGCACCCCAGGCGATGCGAACAGCATAGCAATAGATGAAACTAACCAATTACTGGCTGTTGCAATGGCTGCTAAAACCGTAGGCGAAGCGGGTCAAATAGCGTTTTACAATATTAGCGGCGATACACCGGTGTTTATTAAAAATGTAATGGTCGGCTTTTTACCAGACATGGTCACATTTAGTCATAATGGGGCAAAAGTAGTTGCTGCTAATGAGGGCGAACCTAACGGCGATTACAGTATCGACCCAGAGGGCTCTATTAGCGTTATTAATATTGAAAATGGCGTAATTGCCGATACGGCCAGCAATATTGATTTTACTGCATATAACAATCAACAAACCGAGCTTGAAGAGAAAGGGCTAGTTTTTGCCAACCCCACAGGGCGAACAATTAATGGAAATGAAATAAATACAACAGTTGCCATGGACCTAGAGCCTGAGTACGTCAGCATTTCTAAAGATAACAAATATGCCTATATATCAATTCAAGAAAATAACGCACTAGCTATCGTTAATTTAGAAGATAACTCTCTTGAACTAAAAGGGTTAGGATTTAAAGGTTGGTCTAACTTGCAAATAGACGCATCAGATAAAGACGGCGGTGTTAATTTTAAATCATACCCTGGCTTATATGGAATGTATCAGCCAGATACTATCTCAAGTTTTAGCTGGAAAGGCGCAAACTTTATAGTGTCGGCAAATGAAGGTGATGCACGTGAATACTTCTTTGATACAACAGACGAAGCAGACTGCATAGCAAAAGGTGGTCTAGATTACGATGAAGATGATGGTTGCCTTGCATACATAGATGAAAGCCGTGTTGAAGATTTAACCCTTGCTGCTAATTTTGATTACTTAAATAACGACGATAACGATATTGGTCGTTTAAAAGTAAGTACAGTAAAAGGTGATGCTAACAACGATGGCCAGTACGAATCGCTTTATGCCTACGGTGCACGGTCGTTTACCATTTGGGACAGTAATGGGCTGGTGGTGTTTGATTCAGGCGACGATATAGGCCGTATAACTGCATCTGTACATGGCGAAGCCTTTAATAATAATGAAGATGAAAACGAAGGTGACACACGCTCAGATGATAAAGGCGCAGAACCAGAAGCGCTAACAATAGGTACCATCGGCGAACGCACTTTTGCCTTTATAGGTCTTGAGCGCATGGGCGGGATTATGGTTTACGATATTACCAACCCTTACGATGTGCAATTTGAAGATTACTTTTATAACCGTGGTGTAATAGAAGGGGCAGATATAACCGGCGACCTTGCACCCGAAGGCATGGTATTTGTACCTGCCGAACAAAGTGCGACAGGCGAGCCACTGCTTATAATCGGTAATGAGATCTCAGGTTCTATAGCTGTATGGCAAATTGCAGCAAATTAAAACCAACAAAGCAGTACAGCGATTACTAAATGTACTGCTTTTTCTAACGCGCAAATATTAGCTGTAAAATAGCGACTTAACATGCGCGTTTTTTAATCTAAAATCAGCCCGCAGGCCTTTATTTGTATGCGTTTCATACTAAATTCATTTATTTGTCAAAAAGCTGAAATAAAACATTGACCCCTGCTCGAATCTCCCTATAATGCGACCCCACTGAGACGGGAAACGCCGACGCATAGCAAGGTAGCAGCGGCTCAGAGAGTTAAATAAAACTTCGGTTTTAAATCTTCTGAAAAGAAAGTTTAAAACAAAGTATTGACTCGAAAAATAAAGGGTGTATTATTCGCATCCCTTGAGACGCAAAAGCGACTCAAAACGTTCTTTAACAATATAAAGCAATCATCTGTGTGGGCACTCGTACAGATTGAGTTCTAACAGCCAACCTACTTCAGTAG
>NZ_JAGJEJ010000035.1:0-19509 GCF_018101025.1 Pseudoalteromonas sp. MMG006 | reverse complement strand
TCTCAAATGATGGCCAGCACTTTCAAACAATTAAATATGGCATGGCATCAGGTAGTGAACTTGTTCAAAGAGCACTCTATGCAGCAAAACGTATGAACCTTATTAGTGAGGAACAATTCGTTAAAACACAAGAAGTAAAAGACATTCTTGTATCAAATGAGCCTTTAGTAGTTGAAAAGCAAAAGTTAGAAGATAACCCTTCAATTCTATCTGACCTACTCAGAAAGCGGCTTAATGAGATTAACCTTTCAACGACTTCAAAGGCTCAGTAATGTTTAAAATTAATAAATTAAGAGTGTTAATTGCACTTAGCGTTTTGTCTCCATCAGCTCATGCTTCAACTGTGATGGAAGATGTCTTTACTGAAGCTGTAACATTTCAAACTACAACAGCTACTTCATTTAGTACTCCAACAAGAAACGGTTTAAGTTTTGGTGGGGCTTCTTACAGAGTAAAAGGGGTAAGAGCGAATGTTGTTAATTTTCAACCTCCGAAAATATCTGGAGGCTGTGGTGGCATCGATTTTTTTGCTGGAAGCTTTAGTTTAATAAACTCCGACCAATTAGTGCAAATGGGAAGGGCGATTGCACAAGGTGTACCATCATATGCCTTTAACTTGGCTTTAACTTCAGTTTGTCCCTCATGTAGTAAGTTAATGTCAGACCTTCAAACAAAACTTGATGAATTTAATCAAATGACAGCTAATGGTTGCGAAAAGGCTGTTGGATATTTGGGAGATCTGAAATTAGATGACGGAACAAATGCAGTCGATACTTTCAAGAGCTCAGTGCAGTTTGGTGCTTTAGAAGGGCTCGCAAATGATGCTTCAGGTTGGCTGACAGATAGAGGTGAGGCAAACGCTACGAAAGGCGATACAGATAATACTGCTGTTAAAGCAGAAAAAAATGGTGTCGAAGTAGAAGTTAATACAGCTCATCATATTCTAGTAAATGCAAATGTCAGTGCATATACCCATTCTTCAATTTCAGGTTTTGGTGGTGCAAACTTAAAAGATCTGATTATGTCGTTAACCGGTACAACAATTTCGAGAAAGTCTGGAAGCACAAGCTCGACAGATACCGGGATTGACGTAATAACTAAACCTGCAACTGTTTCATTGAGAGATATTTTCGAAGAGTCTGATACAGGCTCAATTAGATTAATGAAGTGTGAAAGCACAGATCCAAATTGCTTAAACCCTATTGAACAAACTATCTCAAGCAGAGGCTTGAAGTACATTTTTGATGATATAGCAGAAAAGCTCGTTGCCAAAATAGATAAAAGGCTGAATGTAGCTCAGACGGCAGATGAAATAGCACTACAAGCTATTGCAGATATAAATGCTTCAGAGTTAGTTAGCGTATTAAAAAGCCCTCGGTTGGCAGCAAAGACATTATCATTAACAGCACAGGAAGCTGTAGCGCAACAAATAATAACAGTACTTCAGGAAGTACTTCATAACATCAAGTCTAATTCATCTGTAGGCGTTTCACTAAAAGGGGCTGTTGCTAAACCGTATATCGAATCACTGGATAAGCTCAATGATGATCTTGATAAAATGCGTTACAAAATAGGTGAAGATTTGCAGTTGGTTGCCACGCCATATGCGGTTACCCGGGCAATGAAGTAATTTAAAAATAAGCTGGTGGCATTTAGCTCATGTACTATTAAGTTGTTGTGTCAAAGCGCCTTAACAAACAAATATATAGTAAAAATTTGTTTGTTAAGGCCTTTTTATTGAAGATTGTTAAGAGAGTACTCATCCAAAGTACACTTAGAAAATAGGCGAGTTAGCTCAATACAAAGTAGGCGAAATATGGCGGAGTCTAGGGAATCAAGGGAACTTAGAAGCTTTTGGAATATGGCGATAGCTGTTATAGGTATAATTTATCTTTTGCATACCTACGTTACAAATAGGGTTGTTGCATTTCTCAGTGATGGTACCCCAAATACAACATTAGTTTTACGAGGCTGTACATCAGTTGAATGTCATATCAAAGGTACATTAAGAACAGATCCAATATCTTTGGAAAGCTACATTTTGAAAAGTGATGGAGCAAAGCTTTATTTTAATCGCGATGAAATTTCAAGTTTGTCATGGCCAGTTGTAGATGCCAATTCTGAATAAGCTTTTGTAATCTTGCTATTCTGGTTAGAGACAGGATATAAGCGCTCTAACAAGATAATGCTAGCCGAGTTTGAATATTTTAATGATACTGTATTTTGGTTGGTGCTAAATGATCCAGTAATTCCCAGCTGGCTCTTTATTTCATTATGAGCCCATTCAACGAACTGTTTTGAGCCACTACATAAGCCAATACAAAAGCATTTATTATTTCTTTGGTAATATTTCCTAACCCATCCATCACCTTCAATATAGCCTGCAATAAATGCCAGTACATTAGTTGATTGAGACAATTTAGGTGGGCTTAGAGTTAAACTTTTCCTACGTACAATGCCAAATTGTTTTAATGATTTAGCAATTACCTTAGAGGTAAATCTAAGTTCAACCATAACCGCGTTACTTGCTGAAAACCGGTAACTTAAGGTGTTACCAAAATCTAAATACTTAGCAAAATCGATCAAAATGGGCTCATTGTTAATGTGTTGAGAAAGGCCAATACGTTTATCACCATCAACCCATCCATCTGCAGCAATTAAGCCAGCCCAGAACGCACTTTCAATTGATTCGTCAGAAAAACATTTATCATTTACTGCAAAGCGGTCATAAGCGAGCTTTTTAACTTCAAACTTGGGGTTAAATCCATCTTTACTGGCTGGAAATTGTTGAAGAAAGCTAAGGGTATTTGGGTGCTCGTGGTTTTCTCCTGTACGTTTTACATGAAGATTGCAATTGTATGTTTTGGGTAGCGGTGGAGACAATATAAACCCTCTTTTACAAACAATATCTTTAAGCTTATTAAAATTAAAATATCTCTTTTCTTGTGATGAGTTTTTGTAACATTCAGCGCAGCCGTAGTGTTTTTGGCTAAGTATAATTTCAAAACCAGTTTGAAATTCATTACCGCAGCGACATAAAAATGTTGGTTTTAAATCTAGTAATGCAAGTTGCTGATTAGTTACTAGTGATGTCCAGTGCTCGAGGTCGATAATGCTTGGGCTTATAGATTTGGCGCATGCCGGGCAATCGGTGAGGTGTTTATTGCTTCTAGGGGTTACTTTATCCCTGTTTAAAAAGGGATGAATTTTCTTGTTAATTAATAAACCGCATTTGTGCTTAAATATTGCGTAGCCTCCAACACCCTTGTATGAATGGAGGCTATATTCCGAACCTTTGACCAACATTAACCGTTCTTTTAATTCAATGATACTTAGCCGAGAGGACTTACCTTTTAACTTTGAATCGCAGGGGCCCTGGCAAGTAATGTGGGTATTATTCTTTAGAAGGGCATGCTTAATATTACTCAGTTTATGTGAAACTTTTTTTCCGCATTTCACGCCTGAGACAAGACTTTTGGTACATATTAGGTCAATTTTATCTTTGCTAACCAATATTAAGTTGCTCTGGTTCTCTACCTTCGCTAGATATTTATCGCACAATTTAAACTGGAATGTCTTACTTTCAAGTATAAGTTTTTGTAGTTGCTCAAGTGTGAAGCTTTGTCCAGTATCACAAAGAGGGCATGTGATTTGTTGACACTTTAAAGAGCGGTTTACTAAGTACCGGGGTTTGGATTTAAAGTGTATTTGATGAATATTGCAAAATACACTTAATGAGGTATTTCGACTATCGATAATTTCATTGTCTCCAGAATGAACAGTGAAACACGCTCTGTAATTGATATCTTTTTTTTGGGGGTGTGACTTGCACTCGATGACAAACCTTTTAAATAAGAGATTGAACTTTTCAACTGAAAGTGGGTATCTAAACATCAATAGTTCTTGCTTTATAAAAATAGCAGCTCAGTAATTGCGGGCTATGGAGCAATCCTGAGTTTAACGTAAGTTTGTGTTTGTTACATGTAACGTTCATAATCATAGTTTTCAAATGAAAAATTAATCCCATTAACTTTAAATAGATTGGAGCCTTTAAAGTCCACACAATCCAAATCGAATAAAGCAAGATTAATCCCTGCGCATAAAGAGCTTTTAAATGCGATTCCATCATAACCTAAGGATTTTATTAACTCCGCAATAATTTGAGTAGGAGCATAGTCTGATTTTTGGTCACTATTAGTTACAGGTTCCGAAAAGGCTCTATCAATATGCTTCCAAACAGCTTCTATTTTCTTAGCATCATCAGGCTCTGCAAAGAAAAACGGTAAAGTAACATTAGGATGTTTTGAAAAGTCGATTAGCCTAAGCTCATTTTTATTTGAAAACTTAGCAACTGAAACAGTTGAGCCTAACCAAGGGCGTATCTCTGACATAGCAGTTTTTTTGTCTGAGGCAACATATAAACAAGGAATCCCCTTGGGGTTGGCTCTGCCCTCAGTGGCACTATCTTTCAAAGGTCTCATACGGGATTCTGGATAAGGTACAAATATATCGTCTACTTCAATATTATCTTGCATTAAAGGTACGGTGTTAT
This sequence comes from Pseudoalteromonas sp. MMG006, assembly GCF_018101025.1. Lineage (NCBI taxonomy): Bacteria > Pseudomonadati > Pseudomonadota > Gammaproteobacteria > Alteromonadales > Pseudoalteromonadaceae > Pseudoalteromonas > Pseudoalteromonas sp. MMG006. The sequence continues at coordinate 14,957 of NZ_JAGJEJ010000035.1, read as the reverse complement.
GTCCCATTTGTGCTCGCCAAATCTCTGAGTTTGGAGGGATAATCATAACTCGACTGGTACATGTGTCCTTAATGCCTTTTAAAAAGTCCTGTGAATCACGGTCTAGAACGTATCTTGATTTATTTCTTACTGATTGACTGAATTGACTATAACTAGCCCAGGATTTAAAACTCATAAAATTCCTTTAGATATTAGTAAGTACCCAATTTATTCAATTCACAATTTAAGTGTATAACAAATAGAAGGTTTCATTCATTCATTACATAAAGTCTTTTGATTAAGTAATTGTAATGTTCAGCTTCACTTGTTGATCTGATACAGCTCTTTAGTGGAGAGATTTTACAAGGTTCATCACCGAAAACAATGATAGGTACATGGCCATAAAACATAACCGTGTTAGTGTCATCAGTGAAAGAAACGTTCAGCTTAGGTGTAATTGGCAAAGGTCTTTTCACCTTGATAAATTCGCCTGGTTTTGATTTCACTAATTCAATTTCTTTTTCAACCCATGGCGCCCATTCAGATCTAGTTTTACCTGAAGGTGGGTTATCTTTACTGCCGGCTAAATACGTAAGAAACTCTTCTTTGTTAATTGTTCTCATACTGTTTTTGTTACACCACGTAAAACCAACTCGTTTAACTGGGCCATCAGCAACTTTGATCAGCCTATATATTTGCAAGGTGATAGCTTTAGGGCAAATTGACTGTATTAGCTCACGCTTTTGACCTTGATTTAGTTTGCTGCTGTTGATGAGCTCTTTTATTATCACTTTTTGTAAATTACATGCATCCACCAGCTGTGAAGCTGATTGATAATGATTTGGCGCCAATTGGATAAAGCCAGGTAGTCTAAATGGGTATTTAGGTGAGTGATTATAATCTGGCGTAAACCGGGCAAAAGAACCTGTGGCCATACTTAATGCAGTAAAGCCGGTATGCTTTTCAGGGGTTACTAATTCCCAGCCACTAGTATCGGACATGTCACCAGCTGAAGCTGGTAACTTATAGCATTCAGCATGAACCACCTCACATTCATGAAGGAATTGGTTAAGTACTTCAGTCGCGCTAACTAATTGGTTGAATGCAAACTCAACATCACTATACAAAGACATAGGCAATTCACTTAAGTGGTTACTTTCTATACCATCATACCATTAGTTGTAAATAATGCATACACCTCAGCATCTGCGTTTTTGTTCTTTGTTTAATTTAATTTTTCTTTTATTTATTTTTATCTTTTTGAAGTAGGGCGTAACCCAATCGGGGCTGTTCAATGGCGCTATGGGTGGGTGAGTATTTATTATAAAAATTAGTATGATGGTATAGCTTCTGGGGTTTATTGCGCTTTTAAGTCTATAGCGCAATATCGTTTTTCTTTATACTATTACAATGCCGAATGCTGATAAGAGAGCCACAGCTCGTAAATAAAGGCTATTACCTTCTTCAAAGTTATCTAAAATGCCAGAAAACTTTGCGAGTGTTTTGCCAATATAATCAGTATCAGGCTTTCCTTCATTAAGCTCATCTTCGACCGTATCAAGTTGTCTAATATACTTCTCTTTTTCAACTAACTCAGCCTTCGCTAATTCAGCTTTAAGCGACTTAATTTCATCAATCTGACTATGGATTTCATCTTGTGTACTTCCAATATTAATATTGATCGATGAGTTCGTAATGTCACCAGCAATAGCGCCTGGCGAGTTTGTTATGTTTCTACTCATGAAAGTACCTCCTATCATGAAAAAGTTTTGTACGGGTTTTAATTCGTTGACTGCTTCACAGTCAATGTCCAACATAGCGTAATAGAGCATTCCATTGTGTTTTTGACCATCAATATCCACAATATATTCACTTAACAAAGCAAACTGCTTAATGCTCTCAATAGGGCACCAACCTTTTCCTTTGATACATAGCTCTTCACTAATTGGCGAAGCAACTTTAGTTGCCTCTATTGATTTGATTACTTGCGGTAAAGCAGATTTGATATCTTGAGTTCTACCCCAAAATGAGAGGGTTAAAGTACTATCATCAGTATTAGCGGCAATTCTACATTGCACTTTTTCACTGATAGCAATGTAAATGCCGTCAAGCCACCAGTAACTTTCGTTTGAGAGGTGATGGCACTCAACAATAATGCTTTCAATAACCAATCTATGAAGCCATGGGTAATGCAAACGATAGTGGACATCGGCGTTAACGTTTCGAGGTACTGCAAGAGGCTCTTCATCTGTTAGAAGGGAAGGTACTACAAACTGCTTTGATTTAAATTTAGTTAAAAGGTCCTCACTTAAACAAAACAACATTTGTGCCTGAATCATAAAGCTGACAAATAGCTCTGTATCCTGTGGTTCATAGTCGTGAAATATTTCATACAATTCGGCTCCAGAGACTTCTCCATTATTTCGTTTAATCCAATCTCTTGGATTACCAAGCTCCATATTTACTTCAAATAGTCGATTTATAGCCTCTAACACCCAGTTTTGATCAATAAATATAGTATTGCTAAATTGATATTCATCGTAAAATATATCTCCGCAACGATTTAAGTAAGTTAGCAAAATCGAAGGGCGTAAAACGTTATTTTCTGAACACAGCCATTCGAACTCACTTTTTGAAATTGTTTTGCCCCAACCTTTCACTTCCTCTCTAACTATATCCCAAGTTTTTGGTATGCGTATTTGCAACTTTGCTTGTTTATTTAAATGTGAAATAATTAAACTTCTAAGAGTTTCTATATTTGTATAATCCCATGCACTAACACCAACTCTTGGCAAACAACTATAAGGCTGATCATTGAATGCTTCGTTATTCAGACCAACCTTATCAGCCAAATCAATTTGGCTTTTAATTGTAATAATAGAGTTATCACTTTCATTATTATGTATTAAATCCAGCCAATAGCGCAAAGTGTGATTGTTGATTTTTTCACCTTCATGGCACTGTTCAGCCCAAAGAACACAATAAATCCCTGATAGAGATTGGAACAATCTGTGTGTTGAGTGGTACAGTTTTTGGCCTCCGAAATCCCAAATATTTATTTCCCACTTGTTTCCTTCTACATCGCTTGGCGACCAATCAAGTAGTGAGATACCTATTGTAGTGTCTTCGCGGTATTTACTATTTTGGGGTTTCCTTTCTTTTAACGCTTTGGCTAAAGTTGTTTTCCCAACTCGGCCATTTCCAACGAAGATAATCTTTTCCTTGTATTCGTTCACATAACCATATTGTTCAATTTCATTTGACCATGATCTAATAGCGTTAATGTTATCTAGTAGCTCATATGGAACAAACTTAATTGGGTTATTTCTTTTAGGTAGCGGCCCTTCGAGATATTCAATGTTGCTATTTATACAGTAAAGAGTGTCTACTGTTGGGTGATTTACTATGTTATTAAGGCTCGATATAAAGTTTCTGCTGCAGTTAAGAAAAGTTAAGTTATCAAGTTTTTCAATCTCATCAATATTAGTTAATAAATTGCCACTACAGTTTAATGAGGTTAGATCTATCAGGTTTTCTATTCCACTTAGATTTTCTAGTTTGTTGTTATGGCAGTCTAGTTTGGTTAACTTTATTAGGTTTTCAATCCCGTTAAGGGTATTTAATTGACTGCCACTACAATCCAATGAAGTTAGATTTGTTAGGTTTTCTATACCAGTCTCATTAAAGTTGTTATAGCCGAATACCAATATAGTGAGATTTGTGAGGCCTCCGATACCAGTAAATTCACTTAAGTTGTTAAAGCTGCAACCCAAAAAAGTTAGATTTGTGAGGTTTTCTATACCAGTAAGTTCTTCTAAGTTGTTAAAGCTGCAATCTAATGAGGTTAGATTTGTGAGGTTTTCTATACCAGTAAGTTCAACTAAGTTGTTAAAGCTGCAATCCAATGAGGTTAGATTTGTTAGGTTTTCTATACCAGTAAGTTTTACTAGTTTGTTGCTATCGCAGTCTAGTATGGTTAATTTTGTAAGGTTTTCAACCCCAGTTAAGGTATTTAATTCACAGCCTCTACAGTTCAATGAGGTTAGATTTATTAGGTTTTCTATACCAGTAAGCTCATTTAATTTGTTAAAGCTGCAATCCAATGAGGTTAGATTTGTTAGGTTTTCTATACCAGTAAGTTTTACTAGTTTGTTGCTATCGCAGCCTAGTATGGTTAATTTTGTAAGGTTTTCAACCCCAGTTAAGGTATTTAATTCACAGTCTCTACAGTTCAATGAGGTTAGATTTATTAGGTTTTCTATGCCAGTAAGTTCATTTAATTTGTTAAAGCTGCAATCCAATGAAGTTAGGTTTGTGAGGTTTTCTAAACCAGTAAGTTCATCTAAGTTGTTAATACAGCAATTCAATGACGTTAAATTTGTGAGGGTTTCTATACCAGTAGGTTCAACTAAGTTGTTTAAGGAGCAATCCAATGATTTCAAGTGGACGAGGTCGCAAATCTCAACGGGTAATTGAGAAATACCTAACGCAGATAGATCTAACTCTTCTGTTTTATCCTCAAAGCATTTATTAATCAAAGAAATTGCTTTTTCTTGAGGAGATAAAAAATCCATTTCACGGCTCTGTTTTATTTAAACAACTCAACAACATGATAACAACAATTTATAAACATGGAAATTAAACACAGAACTTTAACTATGAATAAACGAGGTATAATGGGCTAGATTAGCTTTCTAAAACCATAAGGCCAGCGAAAAATTTAGAACTTACCTAAATGCTACCTCGCTCCCAGCAGTATTATGAACATTTTTTACTTAAAGTATAATCGCCCCATATTTTCTCCATCACTTTCAGATTAGTGCTTTTTTACTATTGAACCACAAAGTTGGCCATCACGCTCAGAGTAAGAAAATTTAAAATTTTGAAACTCAGTTGATACCACTTTTATATTCTCAAGTTCAGCTGAGTAAGTGTCATTCAATAGTTTTTCCTCTCCACTTATAGTGTTTGAGGCCGCATAAGTAGTAAGAAGATCAACTTTTATTTGCTTTTCGATTGCAGCTCTATCATATGATAATGGATAACATGCAGTATTATCCCCAGGGATAATTGCTGTAGCTTCGCTAGATAAGCACGCTAAGATTATTGATATTAGTGCTGTACTATTTTTCATTGTAAGTCTTCCACATCGAGCATTTAAATCTAAGCTATCACACTCATAAAATCGCGCTATTTTCCAGAATTAAACAATTTAACAATTTAACAATTTAACAGGGCCGAAACGAACAGTTCCTTGCTTTGAACTCAATAGAGGCAATATCAAAGTAATGATTAAGGGAGTGTAAAATTCAAGTGGCAAAGTCATGCCGTATCGAAAATATGAATTCAAGCTGCAACTTACAATAGAGAATGAAATACAAAGTGAAATGTAAAATAACCCGCGTATTGGGCTTTGCTTATTTTTAATGAGTAACATTTGAACCTCCGATTAACATCACTCAATGATAAATTTCAATGGGACATATTAAGTTTGTTTTTAATTAAAATTTCGCTTTTTTTAGACCAAACATATTGGCTTAAGTGATATTGTAAAAAAAACATAAGGATTTCATATGATTAATATCTTGTCCCCCAATATATTGAGAGCTTGTATGCTTGCTGAGAACACAAGTAGGCATAATCTAAAGGTGGAAATGGAAGTGCTTACTCCGTCATCCTTTAGATCTGTTAGGCGTATCTTTGTTTACTTCATATTAGACGGGGAAAAGATTGGCACAAGCCTTGCTTTTTATAACTTGAATGAAGCTGATGACTTTTTAACGTCACTTCATGAACAATTTAAACAAATAAATGCACCGCTCAGGGTAGAAATTCCTTTGTGCGGCTAACGCAAGGAGTTCCATATGTATGCTATTTTCGCCACCTTTATGGCATTTTCTCAACCTCAATCAACTGAAATTGAAGTGGTGAACATTAAAGAATTACCAGCTGTTAACCTTGAACGTGGCGCTGGAATTCTTCCGCCTAAGAAAAAAGGTGAAAGATAACAAATAGTCACATAAAAGCAATAATAAAGCACTATTGCTGGTGGACTCTCTGTACATTATTATTACGACCGATTTAGTAGTTAAAGATGGATGTTAATGTGGGAGTTTCACCTGTTGCCTTAATTGGCTTGTTATTCTGCTTCGTTTTTTGGGTTATTTCTTTAGCTGCCTTCTTAAAGCGCGAATCGATCCGTTCCCTTGCAATAGCGCTGCGTGTCAGAAAATTGGTTCAAGAATCAATTCAATTGGAAGTTTACATGAAAGGCTTACCAGTTAATGATGAGCGAGCTGCGGTCTTTCAGAGAATTCAAGAAATTAAAGCTGAGCTTGCTGATATCGAGGGTTACCCTCAGAAAAATAGCTTTATCCCTGCATATACACCAAATATAGAGCCTGAAAATGTAGTTAGTTTAACTAGTTACAAACGTAGTGCTTAATATGGATTACATTAAAGCATTTATAGTCTACTACAATGAGCTATTTACTGTAGGGGCTAGTGACTTCTTTTTAAAGTACCTGATGAGTTTTTCAGGTTTACTGTTTTTGGTTTTTTGCATAACCATCATTAAATCCTACCTCAAAAAAACATCATTCTCACACTTGTGTTTAGTATCACTCGTTACATTGTCCTATTTATCAACCGACTACTTAATGACAATCGAATACTTAAGTGAAACTGGTGGTTTTATTGATGGTATAGTCAATATGTACTTTATGTTCTCACTTTTTGATAGCATCACAGCGCTTCTTATTGCTTTATTGTTCCCATTCATACGAAATGGAAAAAGGTACTCGGACGCTTCAATAACTACAATGTATGTCTTACTGGTTAATTCTGTCTTGCACCTAATTTTAATGTCTAATTATATCACTCAAAATTCCCATAACCCTTATTTAGGCTTTTTTTATTCCATTACTGTAAATATAAACGACTTGATATTACTTAGTGCATTTCTGGCCCCAACATTTATTACTAAAGTAAAAAATCTTTTCACGGAAAAACTGTTTTTACGCCAGTCGGATTAAAAATGGCCAGAGTCCTTCTGGCCATTTTCTTGCTAATTTGATTTTTCCTAGGCTGATTTGGGCGGTTTGGCTTTAATCGTTAAAGCAGCTTCTAATGAAGTTTTAATCTTTTTAGTAATTGTTGGAACAAAAGTAGGATCAATAATGCCGAAATCCGCACTTTCCTCTAATGAACCTGCAACTATTTTGTTCACAGTTTCAAGAAGCTCTTCTGGTTTAACATCTTCTAGGCTCGTGTTTTCATTTATGTTCAGAAGAAGGTAGTCCAGGCTTACATTTTTTTTAATCGCTGTAGTTAAAATAAAATCCCATGGCATAGAAGGGCGGCTCAACCACATTTTCATAGTGCTCGCATTATGCCCTAAAGCTCGGCGTCCATTTTCATCTTCAATTTCATGAAGCTCATTAACATCCCACACCTGCTTGCATCGTTCTAAAACTTGCGAGACGTATTTTTTCTTTGAGTCATCATCTAGATTTTTAAAGTATGTATCAGCCATGTTTGGTTGTTCTTATAAGATCACTACCTTATATTCTAACAAAAAAAGATAAATTTAAAATGAACAAATAAAATTATGTTGAGCCTTGTCACTTTTTGTTAGGCAATAAACTTATATAATTCAGCAAGCTGTACCCAATACAGACAATCAAGAACAAAATATTTTAGATTAAAACAAATTATTCAATACATCCTCAAACGCCTTTGAATCTTCATCTACAATATACATAGCAGTTGTAACTTCTTTAGAGTGGCCAAGAAGTTTACTAATTCTGCTTATCTTTACGCCTTTTTCATCGAGCCAAGTCGCGTATGATCGTCTTAGAGAATGGGGAGCAACAGTGTTATATTTTTTACAAAGTTCATAAATAGCGCTGCCAGTTAAAGGGTTACTATTTTCAACATCAATATTTCCACTACGTGGCACTTTGACAAATAACGGACCAGGCTTTATACCTCGAACGTTCAACCAGTCTTCCAAAGCAATTTTTGTAACAGGGTGGATCGCAACATATCTTTCCTTATTACCTTTACCAATAATCTTCAAATACTGAGTATTTACCGTAACTCTATCTTCGCTACTAAGCTCTAAGACTAATGATGAAATCTCTATTGTGGCCAACTCACTTCTTCTTAACCCTGTACCAATTAAAATATGAAAAAGCGCCAAATCTCTCAGCATTTTATTTCTATTAGTTGGGTTTGAGCTTGCTATTCTCTCCAAAAGCCCTTGGAAACTAGAACGAGAAATTACCTGATGTTTTTTAATTCTAGAGCCGGTTTCTCCTTTCACTTTTAGAATGCCATCTAGCTGCAATCTAGAAATCTGTCCTAACAAATAGGCATGCTCACATACACCTTTTACAACGGATACATATAATGAAATCGTTTTTGGAGATAGTTCCTTGGCCTTTAGGTTATGGATAAGGCTATTCAAATCGGTTGAACTAATTGCTGCCCAATTAATATCATAAAAATCTGTGTAGCCGGTATGTTTTGCAATTGCTTGCAAACATCGAGTGACAGTCTCTTTGGATGTATCCGCCGCCAAAGAGTTAACATAATTAAATATCGGACATTTGGGGTTTACATAAATCTCATTTAATTTTTGTTTTTTCTTGGTGGCCGGTAATTGAGGCTCTTTTAAATCTATAATCTTTTCCAATCTGCTGTTCATAATTTTAATTCATACGAAAACATAAGCACTGTACATTTATATACCTTAATACAACTTGTGTAAATACCCATTTATGCAATTAATGTATTATGTTAAATTAACTGCTTTGTGAAAATTTGCAACGCAACCCCTGTGTAATTTAAATTTTGAAAAATAGAATTAGTGGAGTGATTGACTAACCTCAATGTAAGGTCAGAGCATTATAAAACGGGTTGTTAAGTGAAACTAAGTGTGTTTTTCTTCTAACCCTTTATGGTAATCGTAACTTTATAAATGCTGCTCCAGTTAATTGATATAGCAAAAGTATGCTTAGAGCCTCTTTAATACTCATTATAACACTGACACATGGTAAAGAAATTTCTAAGCCGGTAGTGGCTAATATGAATACTGAAAGTAAAAAAAGAATCAACATACCTGGCATTGAGTTTTTAACATCTTGCCATGAAGGGATCATACATTGGGTTATGGCAAGAACAACCAGCCAATGAAAAGCAAAAAGTGTTATATCAGCAAGGCTATGTGAGGCCAGTACAGCTGGACCAATTAAATATAGCGTTGAAACGCCTAGGTACATAGGGGCCATTCCGATAAGCAAGTCAATAACTTTAGAAAAGAGTGAGGAGCCATTTTTATAAGCAACAAAAGCTGCTGGCTGAACATTAATACTCGGGATGAATTTACATGATATGACTTCTCTAAAAGTTAATTTGGCCATGAAGTAATGAGCTGCTTCATGCAACGGCACACCAATTAACCAAAGTAACTTTGTAAAATAACCATGACTTCGTTTAATGTATTCACGTAAAAAAATATTTACAAGCAATAAGGATATTAATAAAACCATGATCGTTCAAATTTTATAATAGTCTGTTAATAGACTGCATCGGGATTAAGTCTATGATTTATCGAAAAAATGTACGGTTGCTAATTATCAACCTTATTAGACAATAATACAAACCCAATCAAAATACGCCCAACTATAAGTGCAGATATCATTGTTATACTTTCTTTATTCATTCTCACTAAATATAAGAAAGCTAAAACTACCCCTATAAATACCCACATCAAAATTTGAAACTTCATACTCGAACCTCTAACTCATTGTATTCTGTATTCTTCAAGCATTTCTAAAGCGCTGTCTATTTTCGCCATGGTTTTAATATCAATTGATGATACTAATTTAGGGTTAATCTTGGAGGGGTCTGATATCCATGTGACATCATACTTTGCAAGTAAAATTGATTTAGCCGATTTTAGATTTTGTTCAACACTATCAAGAGCGTTCTTTTTTGTCTCTGCCATGTTAGACTCTCAAACTAGTGTGCTTTTTAAAGACATCACCGGTTATTGGGTTAATAAATACATCTGCCATCTGAGTTAATGATTCAATGGTGAACTGTGGATTGTTTTTCAAAACTCTTTGCCTCACAACCTCGTTTTTAAAAAATTCATCTGCTGGTATCGTGATTTGCTTACTATCATCAAGCCCAAGAGTAGTACCAAACCCTAATTCAGTTATTGTATCTATTGCGGAATTTAACTCAGTGAAAATAGCCAAACCAATATCGTTCATTTCATTCTTATTGATACCTCCCCCATCTTTATAAGAATATTGAATTAGAAAGACTTTTAAGGCACTTTGTATCTGATTTCTAATATCATTCAATGACATATTTAATTTCCCAGTTAAATTAGCTACTTTTAATATACCGTTCAATCTCGATCAGAAACCCGTAAAAAAGTGAAATATAGTATTTTTATTTATGCTTCAAATAAAAAGTTTAGATTAAACATTAAGGCACAACTGTCTCTGTCATTGTGCAACGCCCCCCTTCGAGCTCCCACCCTTCTATGCAAGTGTTAGTGCTTGGAACACTTTCAGTTTTTATGCAATGCTCTTGAGCAAGTGTATATTCAACTGGGCAAGAGTAAGTTATGGGTGACGTTACGATATTCACACAATCACTTTCGCTTAGTGAGCCACCATTGGGGCATGAGTAAATTAAATCTGCGGAAACTGTCATATTGCATTTTGAGCCAGATAAATCGTATTGTGATGGGCAAGTGTAGGTTATATTTGCAGTATGCACTTTTTCACATTGATTACCTGCATCTAAGTACCCACTTGGGCACGATTTATTTGCCTGATAGCTATGAATTGACCTACAATTATATAATCCGGCACCACCAATATAGGTATATCCATCTGGACACACTAGAGGAGCATCTCTAGACCCTCCATTTCGGCCCTTACATTGGCTCGGTGATAAGTAACCAATGAGTAAAACTTCATCTTCATCGCACTTATATTGTCCCACTCCATATTCTTCCACAACGCATTGTGAAGCTGAGTTAGTAGTAAACGTACAGTTATATGAATTTGGTGCAGGATAGGTACCAGTTGGGCACATATTGTAAATTGTATCGTCTTCATATTCGTGGCTTTGCCTACAGTCCATATAGTTATATTCAACAGTTTCAACATTTTTACACTCTGAACCAGAGACACTATATCCGGCAGGACAATTCTTTGTGGCGTTTATCTGCGTGTCTTTGTAGCACGTGTTACTTGAGCGTGTGTATCCTGCGGGGCACGAACTTGAGGCTGTTGTTGATGTTGTACCCTTGCATAGAGTACCTTCCAGACTTGTCCCACTTGGGCATGTTTTTGTGGCGTTTATTTCTACTGTTTTGGTACAGTTATTATTGCTTTCATTGTACTTAAACCCTGAAGGACATACTTTAATTGGATCTTCTACCAATGTTTTATAACAAAGCTCTCCAGATAAAGTAAAACCCAATGGACAACTTATTCCTTTTACACTTAAAGATATCGTATAGTTTGCTTCCCCTGCAGCTCCAATTAAACCTGGGTAAATTGGAATATCTAACCCCCCATTGCTACTTGCATTCACTGTGATTTGAATTGTTTGTCCTTGGCTTACGGGCTGCCCATTAACAACAACAGAGCCTGGAGCATCACCATGTAATGTAAAATTTAATAGTTGAGGACCACTAGCTTTATTACCACCAGCCGTATAAAGAGGCGGGATTTTGATAACAGTGAAAGGCTCATCAGTCTTACTCTTGAGTAAGTTGTTTGAAGAAAGTGTTTCAATTTGTGGGATTGATATAGCTGCATTTGCTTTAGCTATAAGAAATACAAGACTGACAATAGAAACCAACAAGTATGATGTAACTTTACCAATCGACATTTTAATAAACTCCAATATTACTATTGGTCTATTAAAACACCGCGATTAACGGTAAAGCGCTTAAAAAAAATCTATTTTAATTAAAAAATTACTTTATTGTATCTTCTCTACCAGTTAGGAAATGAGCCCAGCCTTGCCATTCATCCTTATAATGCAAATTAGGGTTAGAAGGTAAATTTGAAGGTCTTCCACCTTCTTTACTTAATTCCCTGTATTGGCTCATAGTTTGCACACCTAAAGTTCTAGCTATTTCACAAGCCTTTTTAAATTCAACGAACCGCCCACAACCTGGTGCAGTTTTAGGCGCTAAAACTTCAGACCACTTGCAACCATATACGTTGGGGGGACGTTTAGGCATGGAATCAGGAAACTCAGCATTTTCGCTGGCCTCAAGCCACTCTTTTATTGAAGATAACTTTTGCTTTCTTGCGTACAAAGCAGCTTCTTCTAAAGATACATATTTTTGTTGTGACATGAGCTCTAAATAGTAGATGCATATCTATTAATTTTACGATCAATTTTAAAAATTTAAAACATAGAAGGGATTTTTAGTTATTTTTTTTAAAATCGACCTCAATTCAAGTTTATTTTTTTAAATTTGCGCGATTTTAAACCTCCAGTAAATTAGGTTTTGAAATTTAAATCTGGAGAACTTTATGAATACCATTAAACGTAATTTATTTTTTATAACTGCTTTGATTTCTATATCTGCATGCTCAAGTAATGATGTTCATGATCGTATCGAGCAACTACAAGTAGCTCACCAAAAGCAAGTTGAAAAAAAAACCGAGAAAATGGACCAACTCATTAATAGTATTCCAGATTGGTACTTAGATGTACCACAATCTGACTCAACAGGTGTATTTGGCGTTGGATACGGTTCATCAAACAAACCTCCTTTTGCATTAAAAGCAGCCGAGCTCAGAGCTAAATTTGATGTAGCAAAAAGCTTTAAACAGCTTATCTCTGGCCAAGAGCGTTCATATGAAAACCAGACTCTAGATTCAAACCTTGAGACTCAAATTAATATGCTTATTGATTCAATTGTCGAAGAAGTTAGTGTTGCCGGTGCGCAGAGAGTAAAGCGTGAATTGTATAATGTTGATGGAGTAGCAAATGCATATGTTCTTGTAAAAATGCCTTATGAAGAATATAACCGAGCAATACAGTCTTTGCGTGCTAAAACAGTAGAAGAGAAAATGTCTGTTGCATTCGATGAACTTGAAAAGCGACTGCAGAATAGAAAGAGCGATGAACAAAAAGCAATTCAAGCCACTCACCAGCGTGATGTTGAGCTTAAAGAGCTTGAAATCAAAAAAGAGGTAGAGCTACGAAAAGCTGAGCAACCTCAAAATAAAAAGTAATTTTTTAAAAATATTAGATTTTTTTTTGCCTCTATATGTTGCGTATATCTGTACATTATTAAGCATACATATGGAGGCTTTTATGTTTACAAACCTGAATAAATACTCAAAATATCAAAACTCAAAGTGGTTTATCATTGCCATTTTACTTTGCTCTATTTTATCAATAGTTTATTTGCAATTACGTCACCCCGCTGACAACTCTAGTATAGAGCCAACTTTTGACTACTCAACTATTATCGATCACTTTAATGGCAAGCTTAACCAAGGTACATTTCTGTTCTCTGAACCGGTTACTTGGAACGGCCAATTTATTCCTGTTGAGAGTTATGCTGGAATAAACCTTAAAAATTTAAGCAGCGAGTATGCTGATGGTTTAGTTTTATATTGGCTTCATCGTATAAAGTTTGCCTCTACTGAAGAGACTGGTGTCATAAAAGACAGTTTTGAGGCTGTAAAATCATTACCTTATGACATCAACGAAGCTAATTTAGAATTCTTAGATTGTAGCCTGACTGAAAAATGTGATTATAAAAAACTTATAAATAACTTCAGCAACTCAGCTTGGGTACCATTTTGGGCAATGAAGGCAGATATTGAGTATGTTAAGAGCAAAAGTGATGAACTAAATGAACTTAACATTTCTGCTGTTAGTGACTTAGAGTTTTTCGAGCTTCGTAACAATGCCGGTCATGTTGAAATCATACCACCAGCACTTGCTGACTACTTAATAACCATACCTTTTTATCTGAATTGCAAAACCAACAATCAAAAGCTTTTGATGTACTTATACGAGGTTAAAACTAGGTTTCCACAGCTAAGCACGATAGTTGATGAATTCATGAGTATGGCTTCAGTTCACCAGTGCGAGTAAGTTGGCAACAAATAGATGCTATAAAATAGCCACCTAATAAAAATAGGTGGCTATTCTAATAAATGGACGTATTTAACTTAGCTGATTTAGACTGCTACTACTTAAAGTTCTAGTTTTGGTTATCAGCTAAAGACTTAATAGCTTTTTTGATAGAAAACGGCCTCACCTCATCGTTAGAAAAGTGAACTTTGAAGCAAGGGTGAGTTGCCCAAACTCCTTCTACATGGCGCTTTTCATATGCGACACTGAAGCCTGTTATCAACCTGCCATTTAATTCATATCCGGGCGAATTATCACAGTACCGTTCAAAAACATCTTTTAAAGACTCGAAGAGTTCGCCATTCTCTATTGTACCCTCTGGTAACAGCTCTACTTTTTGATTATTAAAATAATCAACAGCATCACCTTGTCTTTCAAAGTGCTTACCAGCGAAACTCACAGGTTTTGACCTTCCCATTAATCACACCTCTTATACTTGAATTAATATGCTACCCCAATACAGCTCTACAAATGCTTGCTCTTAATGATCAAGTTATTATCGTTAACCTAATTGCAGATAGTTCCACGTTTTTAGTTTAAGACCCTTAGCAAATTCTTTGGCTTCACTTTTAGAAGGAAAGCCAAAAACTCCGGCACCCACTAAATCTAAAAGTGCTTGCTGCTTATTTTTTATTACACTTGGTGAACATTCCCCAACTACATCACCATCAGCGTCATAAATGCAGTTTGTCCACTCAATTTCAGAGACTAATATAGGTATTCCATTTTTGTTATAGAATTTATATGGCTCTTTCAACGTCGTAATAAACCACATC
>NZ_JAGJEJ010000034.1:0-20524 GCF_018101025.1 Pseudoalteromonas sp. MMG006 | reverse complement strand
TGATCTTATCCATACAAGTGATCAATCTTATCAGTGCTAATTCATTACAGGCTATAAATAGAATTATTGACACTATTTATAGTGCTAAATCTTCCCCAACCTCTGTCTTACACCCCAAAGTTCTCAAAGTACTCTTTTTGCAATTCTATAGTGAGTGCTTTAGGGCGAATGCCTTGTACTAGGCTGTATACTTCTTCTTTTGTGTAACTGGCCGAAATTAAAATAAGTGCAGTAACCAACCCAGTGCTGCCATATGGATATTACTCATTTTCTTGTACATTAAAAGTTGAATATACCTCCTTAAAGCTGGTTAAAACTAATTAACCAATTAACACGCGTAATTTATAGCGCAGTTTAGCTTATTCAATTAAAGTGACTATTTAGTTTTTTGAGTATTAATTCTTTTAGGAGACTCGATGGATGCTAGAGATTGTTGATACTAAGGAATTAAAGGCTGCCGCACACTTTACTTTTAACAATATGAAACCCTGTTACGAAATGTATGCGGTAGATTGGGATGTAGAAGACATTTATCAAGCAACCAAAAACCTCAAAAATTTTGATATTGTGTAAGGGTGAACACATAGGTGTTGTGCGTTTATCGTATGAAGAAGGGCGTTGCCAACTTCGTGACATTCAAATTGCAGCTACTTATCAAAACAAAGGTTATGGTGCTCATGTTATTGCATAAGTAGTTGATATGGCTCGTCAACAAAGTGTCAAATTCATAGATCTCAAAGTATTTCAACGTAGCCCTGCATTTAAATTATATAGCCGCATCGGGTTTGCAGTCGATAGAAAAGACGATCGTTTTTATTACATGAGTTTGCAAGTCTAACAGCAACTGTATTACCAATCCTTAAAATAGATCACTTAATTAAGCGGATTGGTATCAAAGAGGCGCAAAGTAATTAGCTTTCGCGATTCTTTAAAGCGCGACTACCCTATGCAGGCATTAGTTTTAAGGAGAGTGAGGTGTACTTAATTGCCGTCATCGACAATTTGCTATGTGGTCTGCCCAAAAATTTAAAAGCACATTTAGGCCTGCAGTTTTGGCTTTTTTCTATTTGGGGGCTTTTTGATTTACATAATAACGATTAGTTACCGTTAATAAGTGGCTAAGTTTATTAAAGGTAACTAACCATTAGCGTTAACATATTCCCCAGTTTTCCCTCACACCTCAAAGTGATTAAAGTACTCTTTTTGCAATTCTATAGTGAGTGCTTTAGGGCGAATGCCTTGTACTAGGCTGTATACCTCATCTTTTGTGTAACCTGCCGAATTTAAAATAAGTGCAGCGACCAACCCTGTGCGGCCAGTGCCGCCTTTGCAATGTATGGCAATGGTTTGCTTGTGTTGTATGGCTTGTAATATATCGGTTTTGTGGGTATTCCAGCTTGATGTAAAAGGCTGTTTGGGTGCTTCGTCGTCATTTATAGGTAAATGAAACCAGGTTATATCGTGCTTATTGCACTCATTATTAATTGTTTGTACGTTGTTTTTTTCAAGCTCCTTTTGCGGCATAAGCGAAAGCAGCATGTGAGTGCCAGCCGCCTTTAATGTAGCGATTGAATCCCCTAAGCTTTGCGTTTTTGTGCCTGGGCAAGGCGTAAAAATAATATTTGCGCCGTTATTAAGTGATAAAACATCGTACGGGTGCGCGCTCATGGTAAGTCCTTTATTTTTAATAAATTTACTTTTATACGATCACTATAGCGTGTTTTAGTTACAAGTTTAAGATTGAATAATAAGCACAAATGCTAGATACTGTTTTTATATACAGTTGTGGCAATGTTATGAAAAAAGAATTACCAGCAAAATACTATTTAGCGCATTTTAGAGAGCTTATTGAGTTTGTAACAAGTAAATGTATGCATTTACTTGAGCCCAAACACAGCCAATTTATTAGTAAAATTAACCAGCTAGATGAGCAAAGCCAATGCATGTTGGCACGTGTGTATTCGCGCAAGCCTTATTTAGTGCAGGCGCAATCGCTCAATTATGAAGAAATAACCTCGCCGCATCAGGCTATTTATACCCTAAAAACAGCGGGTATTTTATATGAGCCAAACGCGCAGCATTACAAGCTACTTATAGCGCATTTAACTAAGCCCATGCTGGTGGAGTTACTCAGTAATTACAGTGAGCAAGTAAGTTTTAAAAAAAGCGCAGCTAAAGGGGATTTGGTCATTATTGCGTGCCAATTTTTTAGTGAGCGCGCAGATGATTTAGCCCCTTTATATAGCCAGTATTTGATAAATAACCGAGAAGATTATTACGAGTATTTTGAGTTTTTATTTGCAGGGCGCTTAAGTAGTGGCGATGTAAACCATCAAAACCGCTTTGTTATGCGCGATTTAGGGTTAACCGCTACCCGCGAAGGGCACAGCGAGAGCTTATCGCGCTTTAATACACTCGCTGAGGCGCAATCTAATTACGTTTTAAATCGTTACCGTTTAGCGTTTAAAAACATCGGCAAAACAGCCGGTAATACAAAAGATGAAACCTTTGATGACAAAACCCCTTACACCGAGCTTGCGCATTTAGTTTTAGCGCAACCGGCGCATGGCGCACAAGCGCACGACATTAAAAACAAACTGCTGGTTAGGCTGTATAAACAACTAAAAAATACCGATAGCGAACTTGCCTTTAGCCTACTTGAAGGCTGCACCGATTACGCCGAAGCACAAGAAATTCAAATAAGAGAGCAATACCGCCTAGGTAATAAAGCGTGGGTTAAAGCGCAGCTAGAGCAAATTATAGAAAACCCGCTCACCGACGACCTACTTTACTTTGCTGATGACTTTTTAATGCGTAAGTTTAATAAACAAACGCGTTCGCGCTTAAGCACTATGCTAGCCGACACCCAATGTGTGCTTGAAATTGACGAAATTTACCGAGGCGATGTAGAGCAAGGCGTAAATGAGCATTACAGTGCAAAAGGGCTAATGGTTTTTAATACCGAAAACACCTTATGGCAAAGCTTGTTTGGCTTAGTATTTTGGCACGAGTTATTTATTGAATCGCCTTACCCACCGTGTAATGAATTTGATATTTACCCGCAAGTTTTACAGCTTGGTAATTTTTATGAAGTACAAAGCACGCAAATTGACGCACGTTTAAAAAGCTGTAGCACTAATCAGGCGCTGCTTAATTTGGTATGTAAACATGCCGCGCAATACTTTGAGGAGCCCAATGGGTTATTTAGGTGGCGTAGCAATTTATTAGAGCCACTAGAGGCACTAATTTTAAACAGCCCGCTTGAGGCGTTAATTGCGCACTTAACGGCCATGAGTAAACAGTATTTGCAGCTAAAAGATGGCTACCCCGATTTAATGGTTATTAATAATGGCCAAGTACACTTTGAAGAGGTAAAAGCCCCGGGTGATAAGCTTAGGCGCAACCAGCTTACCACCATTGATAATTTAAAAAATGTAGGTTTTACAGTACATATTGCCGCAGTTAAGTGGTTTGTAGACCCTAACCGTATTTACAGTGTGGTTGATATAGAAACCACGGGCGGCTTAAAAGGCGGTAACCGCATTACCGAAATTGGCATTGTTAAAGTGCAGCACGGTAAAGTAATAGATACCTGGACGACACTTATTAATCCGCAGCGCCATATCCCAAGTTTTATTACTAAATTGACCGGCATAAGCGATGGCATGGTTTACAACGCGCCTGTATTTGCCGATATAGCACAGCCACTACTAGATAAACTCGCAGGCAGTATTTTTGTAGCCCATAACGTAAACTTTGATTACGGCTTTATTAAAAAAGAGTGCGAGGTTGCAGGGCACTTTTTTAAAATGCCAAAAATATGCACCGTGGTTGAATCGCGCAGAGCGTTTAAAGGGTTAAAGTCGTATTCGCTTGGTAACCTTAGTGCGCATTTTAATTTAAATTTAACTAGCCATCACCGCGCATTGGCCGATGCAACGGCTACTGCTGAGCTGTTATTGCTTATTCAGCAATCCTAGAACAATGAATAAACAATAGTCTTAACGTAAAAAGTAGTATGTACTTTTAAGCACTTAGCTTGTTTTAGCTAAGTGTTTTTTTCGTGGTAAAAACCCAGTAACCAGCATAGTGCCCACAATAACAAATAATGCGCCTAAAAACGTATTTGGCCCTATTTGCTCATCTAAAATCAAATGCCCCCAAAATATGCCAAATAGCGGAATCAAAAACGTAACCGTTAAAGCAGAGGTTGGGCCTATATCGTCAATAAGTTTAAAAAATAAAATATAAGCAAGCGCTGTACACACTACACCAAGGGCTAAAACGCCGAGCATAACGTTGGTGGTTGGCACTTCACGCATGGGCATAAATAAAATAAGGGGCAGTACCATAAAACTCGCTGCCCACATTGAGCCGTGTGCGTTATTGAACGGTGCAAGCTTTGGCGCATTTTTTGTGTAATGGGATGCAATGGCATAACAAAGCGAAGCGCTTAATGCTGCGACTATGGCTATTATTGATTGGCCATTTAATACAAAATGATTTTGCCCAACTAAAATTGCCACGCCTATTAAACCCAACAGCAAGCCTAAAACCATACTCTTAGTAGGCTTGGTTTTACTCCAAATAATACCTACAACTGCGCCCCAAATAGGGGTTGTTGAATTTAAAATAGATAACGTAGATGCGCTAATAGTTTGCGCGGCATAAGCAAAAAGCAAAAAAGGTAGGGCGGAGTTAAGTGCGCCAATTATAAAAAAGTGCTTCGTGTGCTCAGTAAACGCCAAGCGGCGTTTTAAGTACAGCGCCACTATAAATAGTGTGAGTGCCGCAAAGCCCACTCTAAACTCTATTAACACCGCGGGCCCTAAGCTATTCGCGGCCATTCGCATAAATAAAAATGAGGCGCCCCAAATTGCAGCCAGAAAAAATAACCTAAGTAAACTTGCTAAGCTCATGATAGTATTTTAATTATACAAATTAGATTACAGAATAACAGGCTTTGCAAAGAGTGTAAGCCAGATTCGGTACTCGCATATAAAAATAATAAAAGGACTAGGGCGTGTTGATCTTTGCGGATTGAAATTTGTTCAATCTAGGGGCGATTAAATCGCGGCGCGAGGTTTGTAACCTAGTGGGCTAAGTAAGAATCGAGTAACAAAGAGTTTATCGCCCCTAGGCAGAACCCGAAGGGCAGCGCATGTTTGGCATTTATGCTGCGTTATCGCCTATTTATGGGGAATAACCACACTTCATAGGCTCCGCCTTGCCTAAAAACCAAACATACTGCTGCAAATTCAACCATCAAAGATCAACATGCCCTTGTTATTGCTAGGTGTTTACTGGTTACAGCAATTTTGGTTGTGGGTTTATTAAGTGGGTGTGGGTCGACCCCAGTTAACCTATACAGCGACAATACAATTAAGAAAAAAGAATACAATGGGATTAAAGCGTATAAAAAGGGGCTGTATGAACAAGCTTTTGATGATTTAAAAGAGCCTGCAGCACTTGGTTATAATAGTGCACAACAAACGTTGGCGTTTATGTTTTTAAAATGCCAATAAGTGGAACAATCTACTAAACTCGGAATGGGCTGGCTAGGCATTGCAAAAAAGCGGGGGTTGAAAATTGGTCTGCGCAATACGATGCATTTTACAGTGCAGCGACTACGCAGCAAAAGCAACAAATAGACGAAACTGTGGCGTTGTATATAACGCAATTTGGCGATAAAGCGCAAAATATGATCTGTCGTCGTTCACTTCGCCTAGGCGTACATTTTGCGAAGTTAAAATTGATTTTACTAAGCACGACGGTAGCGTTACCCAGCACGACATACAAACAATAGAATAGCGTTATGGCTTTTCTAGCTTTTTTTCAAAGTCGCTTTTCACAATATCGAGTGCTTTTAAAACCTCTTCTGGGGCAACGTCGTGTTGCTCCAAAAGCATAATTAAATCTACAGCAAGTTTTACATGTGTAGGGGCTTGATCAAGTGGATTGTTCATTTAGATCTTTCTTTTTAGATATTTGACTAATAGCGACATCAATAGCTGTTTGAACGCGCTCTTCCATATGAATTCGCTCACTTTGTGGCAAATAAAAGGCCATATCTACATCGTAGCGAATATAGCGAGGGGGAAGTTGATTGAGCACCGTACAACAAAAGTCGGCCATAACATCTTCTGTGTAAACTTTATCTAGTTTACGTTTAAGGATTTCTTCAACTACTATTTTTTCGTAAAAGTTATGTATGTCTTCATGTAATCGCATCTTGCTTCCCTAAACAACCATTGCATTTTATGAGTTTATACTAAGGCTGGGTATAAATCGACTGCAGCTTTAAATAGTTGTTTATGAACATTAATTAGCGAATTTACATTACGCTGATAGCCTCCGCCAAGTGCGCACATGAGCGGAATGTCATTCATTTTACAATAATTGAGTAAGTAATAGTCTCGATTGTAAACTCCCTCAAGGGAGACATTAAATAGGCCAAGTTCGTCTTTTTGGTAAATATCTGCCCCTGCGTTATATAAAATAATGTCGGGGTTGTGAATGCGAACGCAAAATTCGAGTGCCTGTTTAAGGGTGGATAAGTAGTCGGCATCAGTTGTGTTGGCCGGCATTGCAAAGTCGCAATCGGATTGCTGCTTTAAGCGCGGAAAGTTTTGTTCACAATGTATAGAGCAAGTGATTATATTACTTTGATTTTGCGTTATTTGTGCGGTGCCGTCGCCTTGATGTACATCGCAATCAAAAATTAAAACCGTATCGGCTTGATTTGTATTTATTAAATGCGCTGCTGCAATAGCAAGGTCGTTAAAAATACAAAAACCGCTGCCGTAATCTCTGTATGCATGATGATAGCCACCACTTAAATTAGCGCTAAAGCCATGCTTTAGCGCGTGTTCGCTACCTTGGATACTCGCACCAACCGATAATAATGTGCGCTCTACCAATTGTTCTGAATAAGGAAAGCCCATTTTTTTAATGGCTTTGTTGCTAAGTGACCCGTTTAAAAAGTCATTAATATAATCTTGATTATGGCAAAACGAAAGCTGAGCAGGTGTTGCTTTTATAGGCGAAGTAAAATGATTAGCCGTTAAGCCTAGGCCTTCAATTTCTGCTTTGAGCAGTTGGTATTTTTGTATTGGAAAGCGATGGCGTTCAGGAAGCGTTAAAGCAGAATAAAGCGGGTGATAAAAAAACTGCATTAGCGTAATTGTTGTTTTTCGACTTGTTGAATTTTATCTTCGGTGGCCGAAATTGCTTTACGGCATCTACCTAATCGAGCATGTGTAGTTAAAATTTCCATATTAAGCTTTTGCGCTTGCGCTGGTGTGGCTTTTTCCATTTGTAGCTTACGCTCTTCAATCATTAGTACTAAGCGGCGTTCAAATTCATGGTTTTGTTTAAGCTCGTCGTATAGCTCGTGCGACGATTGCATGATTTTTTGCACGGCTTGTTTATAAACTTTATTTTTTGGGCGTGGCTTAAAGTGGCTTTTGTTTTCTTTTGTCCAAATAGGCGTTGATTTAATAACACTAAACACGGCTTGCACTTGATTACCTATTCGCTCAAGAGCGTAGGTATATGCGTGGCGATGTTCACTGGGTGGTAGGCTTGCTATTTCGTCTTCTATTTCTGTTACGTAGTCGGCAAGGTTCATACTTTTAGTACTAAAAACGCCGCGATCAAACAAGCTTGGCTGAGCTTGCATATAACGGTTTTTAGAAAACAATTTAGCTTTATCAAATTGCTCGGCTTGTTGTTTAAGCGTGGCAACTTGTTGGCGTAATTTATCTAACGCGTTTGCTAGCATTTTATAGGTAAGCCTCGTAAATAAGTTTTAATGCTAAAAGTATAACCATAGTATTAAATACCGGGCGTATAAATTTTCCGCCAAAACGGATGGCTGAGTGTGCACCAATCCAAGCGCCGAACATTATAAATAACCCCATAATTAAGCCCAGTAAAAAGTTTACGTGGCCAAGCGCTACAAAGGTTATGAGCGATATAAAGTTAGATACAAAGTTCATTGAGCGAGCTAAGCCACAGTTAAGTAGCAAACTCATTTTATAAAACAGGCTGTTTGATGCAGTCCAAAAGGTCCCAGTTCCTGGGCCTGCTACGCCATCAAAAAAACCTAAAGCTAACCCTTGCAGCCACTGCTTAACTTTTAAAGCGGGGTTTTTTGAAGGTAGTTCGTCGCCTTGCGTGGTACTTAAGCTGCCAAATAAGCTGTAGCATGCCACCATTATAATAATGATAGGTAAAAGCTTGTTTAAAAAATCTATACTTAAGTGATCCACGACCAACGTGCCGATTAGTGCACCTATAGCGGTGGCTAGTATGGAGCTTGCCCAAAACTTAGGACTAAATAGGTTCTTTTTATAATATGTATAGCTGGCCGTTAATGAGCCAAAGCTCGCAGCAAGTTTATTGGTACCAAGTGTTAAGTGTGGTGGTAAACCCGCAGTTAATAGTGCAGGTACTGTAAGTAATCCGCCTCCACCGGCTATTGCATCAATAAAGCCTGCGGCCAGTGCCGCTGCGCACAAAACTGCCAGTGTAGTTGGATCTAAAGCAAGTTCAAACATTAATAATCTATTTGTCTTTTAAAAGGTGGTAAGGTGTCGAGCATGGCTTTACCGTAGCGCTTGGTAATTAAGCGCCTATCGAGAATGGTTATACAGCCTTCATCGCTCTCTTTTCGCAGCAGTCTACCACAGCTTTGTACCAATTTCTTTGCGGCATCGGGCACTGTAATAGACAAAAACGGGTTACCGCCTTTACTTTGTACAAATTCTGCTTGAGCCTCTTCTATGGGTGATGTTGGCACAGCAAACGGAATTTTTGTAATAATTAAATTTTCTAAATATTTGCCAGGTAAATCAAGCCCTTCTGAAAGACTTTGCGTACCAAATAAAATACTGCCTTTACCGTCATCAATATTTTGAGTGTGCTTTTTAAGCAATGCCTCTCGCGACATTTCGCCTTGTACTAATAAGTTAAAACCTTTTGTTCTAAGAAACTTAGCCACATGATCCATTTGCCAGTACGATGCAAACAACACTAGGTTAGCTTTTTTAGTACTTAAATACTCTGGCAGAGTTTGCGCTAAATGGTCGCTAAAGGCTTTATCGGTTGGTTCTATTTTACTAACCGGAATTCTAAGTGTTGCTTGTTTAGGGTAATCAAAAGGAGAGGGGACCTTAATAAACTTAACACCTTCCTCTTTGGCTAAACCACTTTCGTAAGCAAAATGATCAAATGAACCAAGGGCACTTAAAGTAGCAGAGCATAAAACTGCACCTGCGCATTCATTCCACAATTTATCTTTTAGGTAGTAACCTACTTCAATTGGGCAGTCGCTTAATAAATGATCGTGATGGCTTTTATACTCTAGGCGCTTTATCCACCTAGCATGTGGTGTGCCTTCTCCTTTATTTGCATAGCTGTACCAAAGTTTATTTAACTGCTCTAAGCGGTTTATGTATTGCCCGCTTTCGGCTAAGACAGGGTCGGCAACATAGGGTTTTATATCACCATCGCTTACATCTTGGGTGAGGGTGTCGTGCATTTTGTTTAAGCAGCGTAGTGCATCTAGTGTGGCATCGCTTATATCTTTAGCTTTGCTATGCAACGATTTAGGAATTTCGCCATGTTCAAAACGATATGTGTCGTCTTTAGAGTATTCAAAGTCGGCGTTATCGAGAATATCACGTACTACTTTTAAATCTTTATTGGCGTCATTAATGCTGTCGCACAGTTTGAAATTTTGACCAATGGCTTTTTGACCAACGAGTACCTTAGACATTTTGCCACTAAATTTGGTGAGTTTATCTAGCCAGTCTATGGTGCCTTTAATAGTGGCTGCCGCCGATGAAAAGTCACGGGTAATATGCGCTAGGTGATGCGCTTCATCTATTACATAAATAGTATTGTCGGGCTCGGGTAATATTTTACCGCCACCTAAATCTAAATCAGCAAGTAGTAACGAATGATTAATTACCAGTACATCCATTTGCATAAGCTGATTACGAGCCAGCTGAAAAGGACAAGTTTGGTGCGATTTCATTTGGCGCTGACAGGCATGTTTATCGCACGCGATTAAATTCCACACTCTGTCAGGGATGGTGTCGGCCCAGCTGTCTCTGTCGCCTTGCCATTTTTTATTAACGTATGCATCGTATAAATCTTTGAGGCACTTGGTTTCCATATCACTTAATGGTGAGGTAAGTGTTGGCATAAACTCCATTTGCGTTTGGCTATCACCATTAACTGCGTTATGTAGTTTATGGGCGCAAATGTAGCGCTGCCTACCTTTTACCAGGTCAAACTTAAAGTCGAGCCCAGAATGCTTTTTAAAAAAAGGCAGCTCTTTAGCAATTAATTGCTCTTGCAATGCCACGGTAGCCGTAGAAATTACCAGCTTCTTTTTTTGTGCAAGGGCAAGCGGTAAAGCACCTAAACAATAAGCAAGTGATTTACCAGTACCCGTGCCTGCCTCAATTACGCATATACGCTGTTTTTTGTGGTATTCGCCGGCAAGCGTTTTTGCTATTTCGGCGACGAGGTAGTTTTGGCTACTACGCGGGCGATAATCAGTTAGGTTATTAGCCACATGCTGGTGTACTTGCCTAATTGTTTTTTTTAGTGAGTCAGAAAGCATGGGATGATTTGCCTAAACTATGTATATAATTACAGTGCTATGGATTTTAGAGTCATAAGAGTGTAACTACAAGCAACGATGAGATTAAATTAGTAAATAAAGTTTATTAATGTTTATTTAAATTGATTGTATGGCTTATAGAATTTTGAATTAAGTAAAAACTTACATATGTATGTATAAGGTTTATTAATAGTGTATTTAACAGCCGGTTTTATAGTCTCTTCTCACGCTTACGATACTGAAAACGGTATTTGTTACG
The DNA here is from genome assembly GCF_018101025.1 of Pseudoalteromonas sp. MMG006. NCBI lineage: Bacteria > Pseudomonadati > Pseudomonadota > Gammaproteobacteria > Alteromonadales > Pseudoalteromonadaceae > Pseudoalteromonas > Pseudoalteromonas sp. MMG006. Next base: position 9,629 of record NZ_JAGJEJ010000034.1, on the reverse strand, counting down.
AGGCGTGGTTTTGCAGCGATAATGGGCCAATTAAAACAGTATCAACAAACGAGAGGGCACTTTTTTTTGTTAAAAGCACAGATGCTGAAAGAGTGAGTGAAATTTTAACGGCTGAATCGCTTTACTTTACTATAAAAAACTTACCTCTAAAAAGCTTTCAGCAGCAAAGCGTTTCTGCGTGTTATTTTAGTTCACTTAAGCATTTTTACTCAGCAGCTAAAATATTAAAACAATATGGTGTTTTACTGTATGAAGAGGATATTCGCCCGATAGAGCGTTATTTAATGGAGCGTTTTATAAAAGGTGGGGCATGGATAACGGGTAACGCGTTTACTAAAAATGGTTATACGCTAGTAACGGATGCTAAATTAAAAGCGAATAAAGCGTATTCTCCAACTCTTAATAAGCTTTCATTAGATATTGAGTGTAATGAAAGCGGGGTTTTGTTTTCAATAGGACTAGTTGGCTGCGGCTTAGATTGTGTTTTAATGATTGGCGAGCCTAACAATAATGCTGATAAATTAGACTTTGATATTGTTTGGTGTGTAGATGAGGCAGAATTACTCAATAGGCTTGAGCATTATATTCAGCTAAGCGACCCTGATGTAATAGTCGGTTGGAACGTAATAGAGTTTGACTTTGCTGTTATTCATGAAAGAGGGGAAGCCCTCGGTATTAAATTAATGCTAGGAAGAGCAGAGCAACCTTTATATGTAAGAAAAGGGAATTTTACACGGGTGTCCATTCCTGGAAGGTGCGTTATTGATGGCATAGATACTTTAAAAAACGGTACATACAGTTTTGAAAGTTTTTCATTAGCAAACGTTTCAAACGACGTGTTAGGAGAGTCTAAATTAATAGAATCAGCCAATAGCTTACAAGAAATCATCCGGCAATTTAATGAAGATAAACTTTCTTTAGCAAAATATAATCGGCAGGATTGTATTTTGGTAAATAAAATTTTTGATAAATTAAAACTGCTAGATTTTGCTGTTATTCGAACTCAATTAACAGGGCTAGAACTTGAAAAAAAAGGTGGCTCTGTTGCAGCCTTTATAAATATGTATTTACCTTTATTGCATCGCAGCGGCTATATTGCCCCGAATATGGGTGATCACGGTTTAACATTTGAAAGCCCTGGTGGCTATGTAATGGAATCTATTCCTGGGCTTTATAAAAACGTTATTGTTTTGGACTTTAAAAGCCTGTATCCGAGTATTATGCAAACCTTTTATATAGACCCACTTGGGCTTATTGAGGGGCTCAAAGAGCCAAGTGAAAGTGTGCAAGGTTTTAACGACGCTGCTTTTTCACGCGACAAACACCACCTACCGTTACTTATTAAAAGCTTAGCAGCTCAAAGGCAGCTTGCTAAAGATCAGAAAAACTCAATGCTTTCTCAGGCCATTAAAATAATAATGAACAGTTTATATGGTGTATTGGGCTCTAAAGGGTGCCGATTTTACGACCCTAGGTTATCAAGCTCTATTACTCTGCGTGGGCATGAAATAATGCAACAGACCAAAAAGTGGATAGAAGATCTTGGTTACAGTGTTATTTATGGAGATACGGATTCAACATTTGTAAAGTTAAATGATGAACTAACACCAAATGAGTGTAATGAAGTTGGAAAGTTTTTAGCAGAGAAAATAAATACAGCGTGGAAAAACGAGATTAGAAAAACACACAATTTAACAAGCCATTTGGAAATAGAGTTTGAATCTTATTATAGTCCCTTCTTTTTACCTACCATTAGAGGCAAATCTGTCGGATCTAAAAAGCGTTATGTAGGTAAATTAATTAAACCTGACGAATCAAAATTAGTATTTAAAGGGCTAGAAACAGTAAGAAGCGATTGGACCAAATTAGCTCAGCAGTTCCAATTTGACCTATTTACTAGTCTTTTTGATGGAAATCTAAACATAGAGCACTTAATAAAAGATTACACAACGAAATTATTTAAAGGTGAATTTGACGATTTACTTACTTTTAAAAAACGGTTAGGTCAAAACTTAATCGATTATAAGAAAAATATCCCTCCCCATGTGCAAGCAGTCAAAAAGCACCAGAAAAAAAATAGCGAGTTTGTAGTGAATAGAGGCGAATTTGTTACATTCGTTTACACAACTACTGGAGTTGAGCTGTATCAAGGGCTACACAGCTATGACTACTCAATTTATATAGAGAAGCAAATTATACCTTTATTAGAAATGATTTCGCGAATTGTTAACGTTAACGTAAAAAGTAATGAGCGAAAGCAGATTGAATTATTCTAATTTGTGAGTTTATTAATATAAACTTATTATATATTTTACTTTTATTTCATATTTATGTGCGGTAATTCGGTTTTTAAAGAAAAATAGATAAAAACCTCCTTTTAATTAATATTTTATTAACAGTGGTTGGCTTTTATATATTTTTTGTTTAGTATCTGGGGTAGTCGCTGTTAATAAACTGTGACGAAAAAAATAATTAAATAATAGTCGCTTCTAACAAGTGGTGACCCAGGGAGAATCAAATGTTAAATAATAAAGTTTCAAAGGCTGTTCGCTTAGCGATTGCGTTTGGCGCAGCCTCTACGGCTACCTTCTCTGCAAGTTCATTTGCTGCAGAAGATGAACTAGAAAAAGTTGAGCGAATCCAAGTTACTGGTTCTAGAATAAAAAGAACTGATTTAGAGACGTCTAGTCCAGTAACAGTAATGACTGCTGAGGAAATTAAGTTAAGTGGTTTTACTCGTGTAGAAGATGTTTTAAATCAACTACCGCAGATTGAAGCGGCAGAAAGTTCTTTCTTAGCAAATGGTGCAACAGGTACAGCTACAGTTGACTTGCGTGGACTCGGTTCTAATAGAACACTTGTTTTGATAAATGGACGTAGAATGCAAGCCGGTAGTATCACCTCTCAGGTTGCAGATATAAACCAGATCCCAGCTTCTTTAATTAAACGCGTGGATGTATTAACAGGTGGTGCTGCAGCTGTTTACGGTGCGGATGCTGTCGCTGGTGTTGTAAACTTTGTAATGGATGATGAGTTTGATGGTGTCTCTTTAAACGTAGGTACTTCAGGTTACCAGCATAATAACGATAATAAATATATTCAAGGCCTTATGGATGACAAAGGTTTTGATTATGAAACTGGCAATACTGGTATAGATGCAGAGGCATATAGCATTGACTTTACAGTCGGTAGCTCATTTGATGGTAGTAAAGGCCATGCTGTTGGTTATGTAACGTATAACCGTCAAAGAGAGTTGCTTCAAGGTTCACGTGATTACTCATCGTGTGCGTTAAATGGCGCAGGTCAAGTATGTGGTGGCTCAGCAACTACACCTAATCCTCATTTTGATATATACCCAGTGGTAGATGGTGAGGTTGACTACAAGCAAAACCTATTTGGTTATCTAAACCCAAATGGTCAAGGGTTCATTGAAGATGACGGCTACCGTTATAACTATGCCCCAGTTAACCATTTCTTAAGACCAAATGAGCGATTTACTTTTGGTACATTCATAGATTACGAAATTAATGAAAACTTCAGACCTTACCTTGAGTTCTCGTTCATGCATAATAGAACTGCCGGGCAAATTGCTGAATCAGGCACGTTCTACAACGAGGAAATCTTATTTGATTACGATAACCCTCTGCTTTCAGACCTTCAAAAACAACAGCTTCAAACATTATTTGGGCAAGATGCAGGTGACCAGTTTGTAGCCTACATTGGTAAGCGTAATGTTGAAGGTGGACCACGCGAAGATAATTTAGAGCACACTTCATACCGTATCCTTACTGGTATGGAAGGTGAACTAAATGACAGCTGGTCATATGATATTAGCTATAACTACTCTTCGACTACATCTAGCTCAGTTTATAAAAATGATTTGTTAGCTCCAAAAATAGCTCCGCGCGTTGGTGCTGTTGGTACTGAATGTGCTGAAGAAGATGGCTGTTTATTATACAATGTATTTGAGTTAGACGGTGTAACTGCTGAGCAAGCAGCTCAGCTGGCTGGTGTAGGTACTCAAACTGGTTTAGTTACACAAATAATTTATAGTGGTTTTGTAAGCGGCGAATTTGATTGGACCCTACCTTCTGCTTCACTACCAGTAGCAGCCGTATTTGGTTTTGAGCGTCGTGAGCAAGATTACGAGCGTGTATCAGATACTGTATACGAAGAAGGTCAGCTACTAGGTCAAGGCGGTCCATCGCCAAGCCTTTATGGTTCTATCGACGTAAACGAAGTATACGGTGAGTTACAGGTTCCTGTTCTTGATGAGCTTAACGTATCTCTTGCTGCACGCTGGTCTGATTATTCAACAACTGGTTCGGATACGACTTATTCAATTGGTGCTGACTACACTTTAGCTGACGCTTATAAATTTAGAGCTAGTTATGCGAAGGTTGTACGTGCCCCGAATATTGGTGAGTTATTCTCTGCTCAAAGCATCAGCCTTTGGAGCGGTGATGACCCTTGTGCAGGTGATCCAAATGCTGCTGATGTAGGTGATCGTCCAACTTTCACTGCTAGTCAATGTGCTAATACAGGTGTAAGCGCTGACCAATACGGTAATATCGGTGAGTCACCTGCAGGTCAGTATAACCAATTTGCTGGTGGTAATACTGAACTAGAACCGGAAGAGGGTGATACATTTACTGTAGGTTTAGTTGCTAACCCATTTGACGGTTTTAATTTCTCAATTGATTACTTTAAAATTGAAATTGAAAAGGTTATTGGTGTTGTTGGTGCAGAGCGTATCATTAACAACTGTGGTGAAACAGGAGACGCATTCTTCTGTGATAACATTACACGTAGTCCTTCTGGTAGCTTATGGTTAGGTCAAGCTGGTTTTGTAACTAACTTAAGTGACAACATTGGTGGCCGTACTTGGGAAGGTGTAGATTTTACAGCCGCTTATAAAATGGACTTAGAAAATGCTCAACTAAACTTTGATATTAATGGCTATTACAGCATGAAGAAAGAAGTTGAACCTATTTTAGGTGATACTGAACTTGCTTATGACTGTTCAGGTAATATTAGCACGGACTGTTTTGCGTCTCCTGAATGGCGCCATACCGCTAGCGCAAATTATCTACGTGATGATTGGAGAGTTGGCGTGAAATGGCGTTACTATGGTGAAGTTGACTACGATGGTACAGCAGACACTTCACTAGTAGAAAATGGTGGTATTGATGCGTACAACTTTATCGATGTTTCAGGTAGTTACTCATACAACGAACACTTGACCTTCACTGGTGGGGTTAACAACATATTTGATAGAGAGCCACCTATGGTTGGTAACACAGTATCATCTAATGCGAACACTGTTGCAGGTTTCTATGACACGCTTGGTCGCTTCGTTCACGTTAGCTTTAATTTAAAATTCTAATTAGCTAAAAATGTAAATAAAAAAGGGTTTGTAATTTTAGTTACAAGCCCTTTTATTTTTAAATGAAGAGTAACTTCTTCATCTATTTTAATGACTCTGCAATCCGCTTTCCTACATGGAGTCAATCTGTAAATAGATCCTCAATAAATGAAAACTTATTCTGTTAAATTACTTCACACCTTATAGGGTTTACTGTGCAAACTTCTATGATCACATAAGTTTTATTTATCCACGTTTTGATTCAGTTTTCCTTAAACAATTATTTACAGGTGCAGTACTTCTAGTTCGCTATGGGAGTTTGTTATGTTAATACAATAATTGCTTTAGATTTGCTTGGAAGTTCAATCTGTTGCTTTTAACAGTTATAAATAGTTGCTGGTCCCTTAAAGTATGGGGCGAAAGCTGAGAAGTCCAGCTATTTTTGTGAGCGATTAAAGTGGGTTCATGGGATAAGTTGGTTAATAATGGTTATTTCTAATTAATAATATTATTGGGTTTTGTTTTTAAATATACCGTGCTCTGCTCACTCGCCCTGCTAGCTCTATGAAAATGCGAATGTAGTTCTGGTGACTAGACCTACTTTAATTAGAAAGTGGATAGTGCTATATGTTTAATATTTATATCAGTATAGCTATGAGCTAAATTAATATAGGAAAGCTGTTTGTGCATTTTATTGCAATAATCATTGATGCATTAAGTGCACCGTGTTGCACATATGTAAGCTGCAAATTGTTGTAAATGAAAGGTGTTTTTGGTTATCGCTTTGTTGACTTCATGGCTAAAGTGATACTAATATTTGCGGGCCAGTTAATTCAAAGCTTTAGCTTGGTATATAAAAATAAACTATTAGAAATATTCAGGGAGAATCACATGTTAAATAATAAAGTTTCAAAGGCAGTGCGCTTAGCGATTGCTTTTGGTGCAGCATCTACTGCAGTATTTTCGGCAAGTTCAATTGCCGCTGAAGAAGGCGTAGAAAAAGTAGAGCGTATTCAAGTTACTGGTTCACGCATAAAGCGTACTGATGTTGAAACACCAGTGCCAGTTACGATTATTGGTCGAGCAGATATAGAGCAAATGGGTGCATTAAATGTAGCCGATGTTTTAAATCAATCGCCTGTGGCTATCGCTGGCGCGGATCAATCTAACTCTTCATTCAGCACTTCTGGTGTTGGCTTAAATACTACATCACTTCGTAATCTGGGTGAAGCACGCACCCTAGTGCTGGTTAATGGTCGCCGCTTTGTATCTGGCCGTTCTCCATCAAGTGGCTACGCAGTAGACCTAAATGCTATACCTGCATCAATGATTGAACGTATTGAAATTTTGAAAAGTGCTTCTTCAGCTATATATGGTACTGATGCTGTAGCTGGTGTAGTAAATATTATCACTCGGGATAATGTTGAAGGTGTAGAAGTTAACGCTCAAACAGGTATTTCAGATGAAGGCGATCGTGAAAAGTACTCTCTGAATTTAACAGCTGGGAACAGCTGGGATACTGGTAATGTAACTGTTGCTATTGGTTATGATGATGATAAAGGTCTTAAACCTTCCGATCGTGCGTTTTCAGAGTTCGATGAAGCGATACTACTAGATGAGAATGGTAATGAGTATGTAGGTAAAGTATTTTCTTCTTACACCCCACAGGGGCGTGTAGGATCTTACAACGCTGATGGTACACCTTATACAGGGCTTGAAGGTGGCGATGCATTTAACAGAGCTGATTATCGTCAACTTGTTACTCCTCTTGAGAGAAAATACGCAGCATTAAATATTAAACAAGAAATTAATGATGATGTTGAGTTTTTCGCGGAAATGAACTGGAATTCATCTAAAACATATAACTCTACAATTGAGCCAACACCATTTTCTACTAATGATGTATTCTTACCAGAGCGTGGCGGAGAAGGTGGGATAAAGCTAAGTAATCCTATGGTTCCGGAGTTACTTCGTGAAAATCTTCTTAATGACGGATATGGTCTAGAAGATAACATTCCTGAGCTAGTTCGTCGTATGGTTGAGTTTGGTGCTCGTTCTACTGATTTAGAGCGTGATACTGTTCGAATTGCGACTGGCATAGACTGGATGATCAATGATGAATGGTCATTAAATACTTATGTATCTTGGGGTAAAACGGATCAACGCCAAGACAGTGGTGGCCAAGTTAACATTGAAAGAGCAGCACAAGCTTTTGATGTAGTACAAAACGACGATGGTTCACTTCAGTGTGCAAACGACTTAGCTGTTTTACAAGGTTGTGTGCCTTTAAATTTATTTGGTGAGGGCTCTGTTTCAGCAGAAGCTGTTGATTACGTAAAAGTACCGGCTAAAATTGCTGGTCAAACAGAACAGTTTATCGTTTCAGCTTCTTTGGTCGGTGAATTACCGATTGAACTAGCTGGTGGCCGAGTTGGTGTTGCTTTTGGTGCTGAGCACCGTTTAGAAAGTGGTTTCTTTAACCCTGGTGATTTAGCTCAAACAGGTGCATCTAGCACTAACAGATCATTACCAACAGATGGAAGCTACTACTCAAACGATTACTACGTAGAAACAATTTTACCTATCTTGGATAATTTGGAATTAGATCTTGCTGCTCGTTACTCGGATCATGAAATTGTTGGTGGTCAAACAACATGGAATGCTGGTATTCAATATTCACCAATTGATACATTGAAATTTAGAGCATCTGCTGCAACAGCTATTCGTACACCAAACATTGCAGATTTATTCGGTGGACGAAGTGAAACTTTTGCTAATGTTACAGATCCATGTAGCGGCGTAACAGCTTCAGATACAGGGAATGTAGCTCAAAATTGTTTATCAATTCCTGAAGTAGCAGCTCGAGTTGCTGCAAATGGTTCATTTGAGTTAACTCAAACAGAAGCGCAAAGCACAGGTGGCTTTATAGGTGGTAATGAGGATGTTCAAGAAGAAACTGCAGACACATATAGTGTAGGTGTTGTATGGCAAGCGACGGATGAGTTTGCGTTAACAGTTGATTACTATGATATTTCAGTTGAAGATGCTATATCATCAACGAGCCGTACTACAGTATTAAACCGCTGTTTTGATGTTAGCTCTGCAGATTTTGATCCTACTTGCGCAGGTAACTCTCTACGTGACCAAAATGGTGCTTTAGTTGAAGTTAATTCAGGTACGAGTAATGAGAATAATATCGAGACTTCAGGTGTCGACATTGAGTTAGCATATAATTTAAGTACAGAATACGGTGAGTTTGGTGCTAATCTTATCTGGAACCACCTAATCGAATACAACGAGACTGGTATAGAAAGTGGTGAAACGGTAGAGTATGCAGGACAGGTATTTACACCGGATAACAGAGCTAACCTTAACTTAAGCTACGGTTTAGAAGATTTAAATCTCTCTTGGCGCATGCGTTATTGGGATCGCTCAGTGGATAGTGTAGATGGTGGTAATTTCAACTACACAGACTTTACTCCGCTTGAAGAATATAATGAGTTTGGATCAGTGGTTTACCATGACATCTCAGCAGGCTATAGCTTCTCAGACAGCATGAATGTTACCTTAACTGTTCGTAACTTATTTGATAAGCAACCACCTGTTGCAAACCAAAGTTCATCAAGTGGTGGTACTGGTATTAACACAGTTTCAGAAGCATATGATGTAACTGGTCGGTATTTACAGTTGAGTTTTACAACTAAGTTCTAATTAGTTTTGCTCAACCTGAAATAAGTGACACTTATTTCACTTTAAACGCTCGGTGAATTTCATCGGGCGTTTTGTATTAAGGCTGGTAGAGGCTTTCTCTCATTATAATAACTTACCTACTTTTCAATCATTTTTTTGCTCGTTAAAAACCTCTAGGCTTATAGTAAAATCCTTCCCTTTAAACTACCCCGTTGATACGGTATGCTATTTCATTTCGATAACAAACATATGTGTCTTTGTAGTGGTACAGTGATTTTGGCCACCTATTAAGAAAGAAATGTTATGCTGATAAGCATACAAATTTGGGTGAGAAAATGACGAAATTAAAACGTGCAACGTATTCTGTAGCAATCAAATTAGAAACAGCTCAGCTTGTAGTTGACCAAAGTTATACTCAAGAAGAAGCAGCCAAAGCGATGGGTGTGCGTAAATCCACCGTTGTAAGTGGGTTACTCAATTAAAGCAAGAGCGTAATGGCCAGCCACCATTGGCTTCGCCAATTACGCCCGAACAAATTGAAATCCGCGAACTTAAAAAGCAAATCCAACGCATC
>NZ_JAGJEJ010000033.1:0-23413 GCF_018101025.1 Pseudoalteromonas sp. MMG006 | reverse complement strand
GGCATTTTTACAATATATTTGCGATATTAGTACAGTGCTGACAAAACTCATCAACTGCGAACTCAACTATGGAATCAGGTTGGCGATTAGGCTTATCAACTCCAACAAGAAATATATGTTCCCCAGCATCGTTAATTCTAAAATTAGCCGAATCAGGTCTTCGGTGCTTAATCTTATTAAGCAATTTTTCCATTGTTATAGGAGCACCTGCAAATGGAAGAGAGCCAACACCTGGACCTGATGAAGTTAAAGCTAATTGTTGAACTCGGGTAACTGGTGCAGCCGAAATTGACCTATTTATATTTAATTGTGCTTCTAATGTAGACCCAGTATATGAGCCATCTGCTTGAGACTGGTCCCTAGCTCTCATAATTTCATTAACTATATGATCTAAGTGAACCATAGCTTCCTGACTTGAGCGAACGGCTCCTTGGAAATCTTGAGGTACCCTTTGCCATGCTCTCAAGAAATAAATAGAAGAGTTTCCTAATTGATAAATAGATTCATCAACTGATTGAGGTGAACTCGAACTCCCGTTCGCCAAAAAAGAAATATTTCCCATGTTCAGATAAAACTCCCATATATGATGAATGCCTAACGCTTACAATAACGGGAAAACCGAGTGCTTTGGCACGAGGTGCCAGCGAGGATTTTTTCCAATGAGCGAAGCGAATTCTGTTAATTGTTTTGTTAGTTTCCATTTTCACCAAACTTATTCAACAACTTTTCAGTTAGCATTTGCGCCTGTTCAATATCTTGAAATTCCATATTTTGATGAATACGCTGCTTGATAAAATCTAATTTCAAGTAAATATCGTTATCCTCTACTATTTTTAACCCAAAGTCTGCATATGCTATGACTTTTAAATAGTTTGGGTTTCCAGTGTCAGGATCGTAATTTTGATACTCTTTTACCAACCTTAATATTGACTGCTCTCCACCAGTCAAAGCAACACTTTCGGAAAGGCGGTATTTCAATTTATTAAATTTAACTCTTTGCTTTATTGTGTCTTCTCTGCTTAATTCATCTAAGCCTTTACTTTGAAAATATTCTCTATCCGAAACAGCCCATAACTCTGCTACGGCATTATCGGAACCTAATTCAATTGCTTTAAAAAGTAATTCAACAAAATCATCAGATATAAAATTAAATTGTGAACAGCGCTCAAAACGAGACAAAACCTCTTCGATATACTCGTAGGGCTCACCCACCTCATTTACTTTGCTCATCCATTTATCAAGTTCATCTTGAGTTTTGGGTATTGCGCTGCAACGACGTATTTCTTTTGCTTCAAGTAAGTATTCTTCTGCTGATGCAAGTTCACTAACACCTATATCAGTTTCAATCGTTGATTTTTCTTTGCGCTTTAAGTCTTTAGAAACAGCGTTTTCACTATCATTTCTATCGCTAAACTTTTCAATTTCACTATGTTCTTTTGTAATAAAATAGAAAACAACTAAGGCCAAAATTGATATAGCAAGAGCAAATTTTTTCACGAAACCTCGACAGGAAACTAACAATTTAATAGTGCGCTCATCGCGTATATTTCTGCCGACGCTACGCTCATTTTTCTACATTATATAGTTTTAACAAATAACCTAAGGTATTACTATCACTAAGTTTTCTAAAACTTTAAAGAAAAGTTAAATAGAACAATATGCGCGCGTCGCTCATTTTCATAAATATATGCGCAAAGAGCAGTTTAACCAATTTATTAACAACGCTATTTAGCCAGTCTCAATGACTGATTATCACTCTCAGCCGAACTTCTTAAAAGTGTCAATTGCGGAAATTAGTGACGCCTCGTTATACACCGGATACACTTATCTAAAAGCTTTAATTGCCTCATTGAGCTGCACATCTTTTCCGCTTTCAATATTGTTCACATTAAGAAATACAGATTCATGATCTACAGGCAATCCAATGTTTTCATAATTTTCCCCATGAGAATTGAGATACCTTTCATTTGATAATGTGATCCCCCAACCATTAGGCAAAGCTTTTGTTAACGCATCGCTAAAAGCTCCGTAACTTCTTTCACCAATAAAAGTAACGTTGCCTCTTGCTTGTAAACCTAAAAGAAATACTTCAGCCGCACTAGGTGTTTTTTGACTAGTTAGAACAACAATACTTCCTGTGTAATTATTAATTTTTGATGGGGCGACAACAATTTTTTGAAGTTCACTGTAGCCTGTCGATGTTTTAAACTGCTTCCCCCCCAAGGCCAATTCTGAATCTATTAAGTAAGATAAAATAGAAAATGCGACTAAGTCACTTCCACCCATACTAAAACGTAAGTCAATAATTAAGCCATTGCTTTGTTTGATGATAGGCGTAAATATCTTCATAACCTCTTTTGTTGCTTTTACGTCATTATTTGAGAAATCATCAAAGTTACTTATTTTTAAATAGGCAATATTTTGAGGCGTTTTTGCTAAGGTAAAATTATCGTGATATTGAAGAGTGGAGTATTTTTTATCAATGTAATTATTAATGTTTTCCTGAGACTTTTTAATTAATGCGGTATGTAATTCCCAGTAAGTTGAGTATTGAGGGTAATTTACTGAGTGCGCTTTTAATTCATCCCAAAATGACCACTTTCTTGGTGAGTAATGTGAAAGCCTATCAAGTTCTTGATTGAGTAATATGGCATGACCGTCGCGTAATTCTTTAAGAAAGTCATCTATGATACTAAATAGCTCATCTTGCGTAGTTTTTGAGGTTATTCTTTTTTGCCAAAGTTTTCTCTGCTCCACCCAATTAATATTTTTATCTTTTGAAAATGCATAGTGCTCTTCAAAATTATTCATTAGAACATCAAGAACAATACTGGCATTAAATTCATAGTTTTTGTCTTTTATACTAACAATTTTTTTGGATTGGCATTGATAAGGTAAGCTGTCTAGTTTCGTTAGCTTTAAAGGAAACAAACCACCAAAGTTAAGCAAACGAGTATCTTTATGCACTTTTTGTGTTTCTTCAATAAACGAGACTTGTTCAAACTCATCGGTGATAAAGTGGTTTTCCAGACAATGCTTTGTTGTTAAATCAAAGACTGTTGTTTTATCATCCACAGTATGAAAAACGTAACCATAACCTTGGCTTTTCCAGATTGTCTCTGCGGAGTTCGCAGAATTAATGTTGCCAAGTACAGTGAGTAGAAATAACAAAATCCCTTTATTCAAAGTTTACTCCTAATAGTGAATCACAACCAAACTAGACCAAGCGTATAGCAACTAAATCAGGGTACACTTCCCATATTTTTACGAGAAACGTCCTTATTTCGTGAGCTACTATTGTTATCAAATAGTGTAAATTATTGCCAGCTATAAATATTAGGTTTTTTGAATATGTTGAAAAGAGGAAAGATCCTTCTTAATATTACTTAGTTAATGGCGACTCACCTGAATGACTATACTCCGCTCACAACCGCCTCAGAACATTTACGTCGCGACAATTATCTTGGCTGCTAATACCGTTCTTTTAATACGAGTTCAGACAATAAGCCAAAAAAGATAAAGTATGGAATTTTAGTTGGGAATCTCTGTTTAATTAGTTTATGCCTAACAACAAAACTCTGTCCCCTATGAAAAGAAATCGATGAGAGAACAAAGATCCTCTTTGATCAAACTACTCAATAATTGTACTAATCAATGCAATTAGTCATAAATCTGTAACGTTGATCCGCGATAATCTCTATCCGATAAATGAATAAACCCAAGAAGACTAAGTAAGATGAGTACACCCTTGGTGCAATTAACATTTGCACAGCAATCATTTGATGATTCTATGTCTGCGGCGATGGACCACGCTATGGAATATGAAAAGCTATCGCTAAAAGCCAATGCTGCGCATAACATTACGCTGCAGTGTGTGTTGCCTGACGGCGCAAATGAGAGCGATGTTATTTCACTAAGTGCAACGCAGCCCAGTGCGCGTGGGGCGCAGTATTTTACTGAAAAAACGCTGAGCAATGCAGACCTTGAATCTGGTACTGTAAATCTTACTTTAAGTAACATTACACAAAGCCAGTGTTTTGTAGTTCAAATGATGCTGCACGGAAAAAACACGACCTTAAAAGAAAGCCAGCAACTCGATGTGTACATTAAAGCATTTGAGCAAGGCTATATTCCTGCGCAAATAAAAACTGAGCCTACCAAGTCACAGGGCGTTCGTAGCTACTTTGCGAGTATGAGTTCTACGTTTTTATCGCTATTTTAGTGTTGGCTGTACTTTGCCGACTTATAAGTTATTAATCAGCAAAACTGACTTTACCCATAGTCACCCCAGCAATACCCTGCGCAGAGTTATTTAGGTGTTGCTGCTCACCGGCTAAGCATTCGTTTGCTAAAATAGCAAATAACACAGCCTCTTTTGCATCAGGGTTTATGCCTAAATCGTCGGTATTTTTAAACGCTTTTATACTCGGGCATAGCGTATTAAGGTGCGCCATTAGTAACGGGTTATGAATACCGCCACCACTTGCGTATACAACGCACTCTTTAGCATTTTGCGCGCATTCATTTAACGCGTTTGCAATTACCCTCGCGCTAAACATATTTAAAGTTGCCATTACATCTTCATGACTTAAATGCTGCGTATTTGTTTGCTGTTGTGCGGCATATAAATACGCTAAATTAAATACCTCAGGCCCCGTTGTTTTAGGCAGCTTAAGTTTAAAAAAGTCGTTGCCACACAATGCATTTAATAAGGGTGTATTTACCTTACCTACTTTTGCTATTTTTGCACCATCATCAAAGTGCATGCCTTTAAAATGCTGCTGCACGTATGCATCCATAATGGTATTACCAGGGCCTATGTCGGAGCTAAATACGCTATTTGCATCACCACTTTTAGGTAAAAACGTTAAATTAGCAATGCCTCCCATGTTTAATAAAATGCGGTTTTCATTGGGGTTTGCAAAAAATAAGTAATCGCCATATACCGCAAGCGGTGCGCCTTCGCCCCCTGCTGCTATATGTTTTTGCCTAAAATCGCCAATAGTTGTAATGCCGGTGGTAACGGCTATTTGGTCGCTGTCGCCAATTTGTAATGTGCCATTAGTAAAGCTTTTATGATTATGTTGCGACTGCGGGCAGTGGTAAATTGTTTGCCCATGACTCGCTATTACATCAATACTTGCCGAATTTACCTGCCAAGTATGTAAGCACTGATTAACCATATCGCCGTGGAGTTTACCTACCCAAGGGTGTAATAAGGTTACAAGTTCTAAATCGCACTCTCGTTTGGCAAATACCTGCTTTATTTTAGTTTTATACTCGTTGTTATAGTCAACGGTAGTAAAATTTAAAACCTCAATTTGCGTATTTATACCCGCCCCCGTTACCTTACACAGTGCTACATCGAGCCCATCTAACGAGGTACCACTCATTAAACCTATAATCAAACGACTTGGTTTTTGGGCACTATTATAAAGGGCGGCTATGTGTGGGTGCATAATGGCATCTTAAACAGGTATCATATTTTGCTTATATTAGAGTACTTTAAAACAAAGTTATAGCGCTAAAGTGGCTAATTTTAATGATTGTACACGGTTTAAATGATTGCTAAGTTACCCTGTATTCAACTCATAAATTACTACCACTATGATCACCTTAAGAGATTTTCAACCGCACGATGCACCACACATTATTAAAACCTTAAACGATGAACAGGTTACGCGTTTTCTATCGTCTAAAATTCCGTTTCCGTATACGCAATCCGATGCCGATTGGTGGATAAACCAAGGCGCTAAAAATGGGATTATTAAAGCAATTATAGTAAATGAGCAATTTGCAGGGTGTATAGGTATAACGCCCGGAGAGTTTGAATATAGCCGCAGTGGCGAAATAGGCTATTGGCTTAATAGCCACTTTTGGGGGCAAGGTATAATGACACACGCTATTACAAAAATTTGCAATGAGGCCTTTAAAAACTCAAATCTAAACCGTATTTTTGGCGCTGTATTTGCTGGTAATAGCGGCTCAATAAAGGCACTGACTAAATGCGGCTTTGAAGCTGAAGCTGTTCTCAAACAGGCCATTTATAAAAATGGTGTATTTTACGATAGCCATATTTTTAGCAAGCTAAAATAAACCTTTTAGAATAAATATTCTGCAAAGCTTGAATTACCATCACCTCGCCCAAAGCTCATGTATTAAGGTAAAAATATATATTCACACGACTTAGCGCGCATTATTGTTTAGGTTAAATAGAGATTTAACGCATAAACATTCGCTAAGTAAATTCACTTTAAGAGGAGATTTTTATGTCTGCAACTAGTCGTCAACTTACTTTAGCATCACGCCCGCATGGCGCCCCTACCGATGAAAACTTTGACCTTAAAACAGTAGATTTACCAGCGCTTAAAGATGGCGAAGTATTGCTACGCACCATATACCTTTCACTTGACCCTTATATGCGTGGCCGAATGAGCGATGCTAAATCGTATGCCGATCCGGTAAATGTAGGCGATGTAATGGTAGGTGCTACTGTATGCCAAGTAGAAGAGTCTAAAAACGATAAATTTAGCGAAGGCGAGTGGGTGCTTGCCTACACTGGTTGGCAAAGTTACGCCATTAGTAATGGCGAAGGCTTAATGCAATTAGGTAAAGAGCCAGAGAACCCTTCGTATGCACTGGGCATTTTAGGTATGCCAGGCTTTACCGCTTACATGGGGTTACTAGATATTGGCGACCCACAAGAAGGTGAAACTGTAGTGGTTGCTGCGGCAACAGGCCCCGTTGGCGCAACGGTTGGCCAAATAGCTAAACTTAAAGGCTGTAAAGTAGTGGGCGTTGCTGGTGGCAGTGAAAAATGTAGCCACGCAGTTGAAAAACTAGGCTTTGATGCTTGTATTGATCACAAAGCCGATGACTTTGAAGACCAGCTAGAAAAAGCCTGTGATAACGGCATAGATGTATATTACGAAAATGTGGGCGGTAAAGTGTTTGATGCCGTATTACCCCTACTTAATACCGCAGCTCGTGTACCACTGTGTGGTTTAGTATCGCAGTATAATTCTACAAGCTTGCCTGAAGGCCCTGATCGTATGTGCATGCTAATGGGCCAATTACTTACTAAGCGTATTAAAATGCAGGGCTTTATTATTTTTGACGATTACGGCCACCGCTACGATGAATTTGCACAAGACATGCAAAAATGGCTTAAAGAAGGCAAAGTACAGTACCGCGAGCATATGGTTGAAGGTATTGAAAACACTGTAAGCGCATTTAACGATATGATTTGCGGCAAAAACTTTGGTAAAACCGTGGTTAAAATTAACGAACCACTTTAATAAATATTAAGGCGTTACAGCCTATGCTGTAACGCCAACAAGGACTGACATGATCAAGCTTCATCACTTAAATAAATCACGCTCTAAACGCATTATTTGGCTTTTAGAAGAGCTAGATGTTGATTACGAAATTGTGGCTTACCAGCGCAATGCAGAAACTTTTTTAGCACCTGACGAACTTAAAAAAGTTCATCAATTAGGTAAATCGCCTGTTATTGAAGACGATGGCCTAATCGTTACCGAATCGGGCGCGATTACCGACTACCTAATTACTAAATACGGTAACGGAAAATTTGCGCCAAAAGCAGGCACCGCTGAATATGTAGATTATCAGCAATGGTTACACTTCGCTGAAAGCTCAGCTATTTTGCCATTACTACTTAAAATGTTTGTTTTAAAAGATGGCGCTAAAACAGAGTTTTTAGAAAATTATGCCGACGCAGAAACCGTTAAAGTAATTAGCTATTTTAATGACCGACTACAAGGTAAACGCTATTTAGTAGGCGACACCCTTACCGGTGCAGACATTATGATGTCGTTTATTGTTGAAATAGTTAAAAATTCGGGGCAGCTTGCGCACTTTAAACATCTTGTAAAGTACGACGAGCAATTACAAAGCCACGAGAAGTTTCATACTGCTAATGAGCTAGAAGCTAAATACGATTAACCAGGGCGTGTTGATCTTTGTGGATTGAAATTTGTTCAATCTAGGGGCGATTAAATCGCGGCGCGAGGTTTGTAACCTAGTGGGCTAAGTAAAAACCGAGCAACAAAGAGTTAACCGTCCCTAGAAAGAACCCTTTGGGCAGCGCATGTTTGGTATTTATGCTGCGTTATCGCCTATTCATGGGGAATAACCACACTACATAGGCTCTGCCTTGACTAAAAACCAAACATACTGCTGCAAATTCACCCACAAAAATCAACACGCCCTAGCTTAAGTAAAAAACACAGATAAACCAAAGGGGCTTTTACGCCCCTTTTTTAATACATATGTTTTAATAATTCCCCCCTCAATACGCTCCTTCTAATAAAGTTTGTAAAATAAATTAACAATTACCGGTCTATTATTGCTTCAATGCGCTTTTTTTGGTGCATAATAAAACATTATTTTAGATATCTCATTAATCCGCATATGGTTTAGTGTTTTAAATTGGAAGTGACTATGACCATTAACATGCGTTTAGTAACAGGCTTTGGCATTATTTTAGCGATGATGCTTATTTTAACTATTATAGGTATATCGCGCGTAAGCCTCATTAATAGCAACATAACTCACATGACCGACGTAAACTCGGTTAAACAGCGTTATGCGATTAACTTTAGAGGTAGCGTACACGACCGTGCTATAGCACTTAGAGATGTAGTATTAATAACCGAGCAAAGCACTTTAAATACAGTGTTAAATGATATAAAAGAGTTAGATGCATTTTATCAAACCTCAAGCCGCGCTATGCGTGCTTTAATGAGTGAAATGAATAGCGAAGAACGCGCTTTAATTAATAAAATAAATCAAATAGAACAACAAACTCAACCTTATATTCAACAAGTTATAAGCGCTAAAAATGCAGGAAATGTCAATGAGGCTTCTCGGGTTTTATTAACCAATGCCCGCCCTGCTTTTACACAATGGCTAAGTGTTATAAATCAGTTTATTAATTTTCAAGAGCAAGCCAATCAAGCTACAACTGTTGATACTCGCGAAGTGGCCAGCTCGTTTAAAATATGGATGATTACATTAACTGCGCTCGCTATTTTAATAGGTACAAGCGTAGCGTACGTAATTAGTTTGCGTATAAGAGATTCGGTAGGTGGTGAGCCACAAGAAGCCGCTAAAGTAATAGCGTTAATCTCACAAGGCGATTTAACTGCAAATGTAGATTCGTGCTGCCCAAATAGCATGATGGCCTCAGTAGCCGTTATGCAAAGTAAATTAAAAACCATTGTAGATAGCATTATTAATTCGTCAGATGAGCTGTCTACCCATTCTGCAAGTGTTGCATCTGGTTCGCAGCAAGCACTTAGCGCAGCCGATGCACAAGTTACTTATACTAATTCAGCGGTAAGTAGCTTAGAAGAAATGAGCCGTAGTATAAATGCAGTTGCAGGCTCTGTTAAACAAACAGAAGATAACTCAAAAGTAACCGCGCAATTATCGCAGCAAGGTAGTATTGCAGTGCAAAAAGTGGCAGCCGAAATTGAGCAAATTTCAATAACGGTTAAAGCCACTGTAAATCAAGTGAATGTGCTGCAAGAACATGTAAAACACATTGGCGATATATTAAGTGTGATCCGCAGTATTTCTGATCAAACTAATTTATTAGCGCTTAATGCAGCAATAGAAGCAGCACGTGCAGGTGAGTCTGGCCGAGGCTTCGCGGTTGTAGCTGATGAAGTAAGGCAGCTTGCCCAACGCACTGGCGATGCGACCGGCGACATTGAAAAAATGATTTTACAAGTGCAAGAAAACACGCAAGCGTCGGTTACCGCTATGGAAACCACCGTACCACAGGTAGAAAACGGTTTAACCCTTACTCACGAGGCCAACCAGTTACTTAACCAAATACAACAACAAGCTAACGACTCATTAAGCAATGTGCTTGAAATTGTAGAGGCTACATCAAGCCAAGTAGCAACTGTTGCACAAATTAGTTCAGGTGTTGAAGAAATTGCCAGTATGTCGCAAGAAACCAGCCAGTCGCTTAATAACAACGCGCAAAAAGCCGTTGCATTAGCCGACCTTTCAACAACGCTAAAACAATACATAAGCTATTTTAAAGTGAATTAACTTTAAATAATAAAGGGGCTTTTAGCCCCTTTTTTGATGCTTATGTTTTATTAAATACCCGCTATTTCGCGCTCTGTAATACACTCGTTTGAGGCCATTTCGAACTCGCGGCACGTAAGTGGGCGGTTTTCGTAAATAGTACACATTAGCGTATTACGGTCGAGTGCTTGGCACCAACCGTCGTCACCTCGTTTCATTACTTCGCTGCCCCATTTGTCGTAATCAATGTACTGAAAAGGCACGCCGGTGTCGGTCACTATGCGTACTTCTAATTGGCAGCAACATGCCTGGCAATTAGCGCAGGTTACGGGCTCAGGTGCAGAGGAAATAGTTTTACTTGGAATAACAGTGTTAGGCATAGTGACTTAATAAAAAATAGTAAGCCACTAGGATACAGTAACTAATTTAACGCGCTAGTAATTTTGCTTTTATATCGCTGTAGCGCTGCTGTTCACAAAGCGCAAAGCCGCTAAGTTGGCGTACTTTATTACGTGCAAATAATGGCACGCTCATGCCCGCTAAAAAGCGGCACTGGGTTTCAATGCCTACATTATGAATACCTTTTGTTGCCATGTGCGCTAAAAACTCATCCACTTTTTGATAAACAACGTCATCGGCAATGTGAGCAGGCTCTATTGAATACTCAAGCTTAACAGCATTACCACGGCATACACTACAATGCCCGCATTGCTGCGGCGCATTTTGATCATCAAAATAACGCGCTAAGTTATAGCTTAAACAACTTTGTAGCTCAAAAAAGCGTACCAGTGCAGCTATACGTTTAATCTCGGCTTGTTCTTTATCGCTAAAGTAGCTGTGTAATTGTTTTGCAAGCTCAGGGTTATTTATAACCTCACTATGCACTTTGTAAACTTGGGTAATACGTTTGGTTTCAAGGGTTATTAGGTTTTTTTCGGCTAGGTAGTCTAGTGCAGCCACTACGCGTTTACGGTCAACCTGCGCGGCTTGTGTGAGGGTGTCAAAATTAAGCGTACCCCATATTTTTTTAAAATCGGTATGGCTAAATATTTGTGTTAAAAAGGTTTGGCGCTGCTCGTCAAACTGGCTAAGTAGCTCGTTTTTATCAACCAAAAACTTATATTTAAAATCGGCGTAATAGGCGTACTGCGGCGTTATTGCGCCTTGCATTTCTAGTTGTACCAGCAAGGTTTTAAGCGCTAATTGGCGAATATTACTTTCGCTCGATAAGCTGTATTCTTGCATTTCCCATTGCTGCGGCTGGGCTTTAATATCGTTAATTACGTATTCAATGCCGCTAAGCTCAGGGGTGTCGCCGTACACAAAGTTTTCTACCGTATTTAGGCCATCTAAATTAGCAAGGGTAAAGCAGTTTGATGGGTTACCATCGCGCCCTGCGCGGCCAATTTCTTGGCTGTAGTTTTCAATCGATTTTGGTAAGTCGTAATGTATAACAAAGCGAATATCTGACTTATCAACGCCCATACCAAATGCAATAGTTGCTACTACGACGTTAATTTTACCCGCCATAAAATCATCTTGAATTTGCCACCTAAGCGTATCTTCCAGCCCCGCATGATACGCAACCGCCTGTATACCTTGTGCAGTTAACGTATTGGCCACTTGCTCAGCACTTTGCTGAAGCGTTACATACACAATGCCTGGGCCGTTTTGCGCACGCACTATGTTAGTAAGTTCGGTGTTTTTATCAGCTGTTTTTACACTTAGCACGCTTAAATCGAGGTTAGCGCGGTAAAACCCTGTTTGTACAATACACTCTGGCGCTATATTAAAGCGCTCGCTCATATCGCGTTTTACTTTTTTAGTGGCTGTGGCGGTAAGTAATAGTACTAGTGGAATATTTAGCTCTTCGCGGTATCGCGGTAGTTTTAAGTAATCGGGTCTAAAGTTATGGCCCCATTCAGATATACAGTGCGCTTCGTCTACCACTAACATCGAAAGCGCCACTTGGCTTATAAACTCTCTAAAGCGCTCGTTTTTAAAACGCTCAACCGACACCATTAACACTTTAATTTTACCATTTCGCACATCGTTCATTACGGTGCTGCTTTGCATTTGGTCTTGGCTCGAATCAAGGCTGGCCGCGTAAATACCTTTACTATTTAAAAAGCTAATTTGATCTTTCATCAATGCAAGTAAAGGCGATACTACCAAGGTTAAGTTGGGTAAATGCATAGCCGTTAGCTGATAACACAGCGACTTACCCGACCCCGTAGGAAATATAGCCAGTGACGATTGCCCATTTAAAAGCTGCTCAATAGTTTGCTGTTGCCCTGTTCTAAATTGGCTAAAACCAAAATGTTGCTCAAGCGACTGTATTAATGGCGAGGTCATAAATAATCCTTTTTGGTGTTTTTAACAGCAATTTAACTGCACAGCTAAACGATAAGAAAGTGAGTATAACTTATATGCCTTTATTCAGCATTTTTAGCTGACATCTCCTTTATTTAGGCGCAAACTAATAGCGCAGAAATAAATAGTCGCGTTTGCCAAAAATAACTTTTTCTATACCCAAGTGACCTCAAAATACTAAAAATAATACAGATTATTTGGGTATATTATTTTTGAGGGCAACGTTATGAGTATTACTAAACCTAAAATCGTCGTTATTGGCGGTGGCGCTGGTGGATTAGAGCTAGCAACACAATTAGGGCATAAACTAGGAAAGAAAAAACAAGCAGAAATTCTACTAATAGACAAAAACCGTACCCACATATGGAAGCCGTTACTTCACGAAGTAGCGACAGGCTCTATTGACCCCGATTTAGATGGCGTTGTGTATTCTGCCCACGCTGCAAAACACCATTATAATTTTCAACTTGGTACGTTTTGCGACATAGACCAAAGTAATAAAACCATCACCCTTGCGCCGCACCTTGATGAGCTAGGCCACACTATTTTGCCTAAACGCACCGTACGCTACGATCACCTTGTTATTGCTATAGGCAGTGTAAGTAACGACTTTAATACGCCAGGCATAAAAGATCATTGCTACTTTTTAGACTCAAACCAGCAAGCAGAGCGTTTTCAGCATTCACTGCTCGACAGCTTTACCCGCCTGCACCAAGACGATAATCAACAGCAATCGCTAAACATTGCCATAGTGGGTGGCGGCGCAACCGGCGTTGAGCTCTCGGCAGAGCTGTACCATGTATCTGAATTACTAAAACTTTATGGCCTTACAAACATGTCGTCTAAGCGGTTACATATACACCTAATTGAAGCAGGCCCACGTATTTTGCCCGCCCTACCTGAGCGTATTGCCGTAAGTGCTAAACGTGAGCTGTTAAAATTGGGTGTAAACGTGCGAGAGCAAACACAAGTAAAAGAAGCCACCGAGCAAGGGTTTATCACAAAAGACGAAGAACACATAGACGCCGATATTATGGTATGGGCAGCAGGCGTAAAAGCACCAGATTTTATTAAAGACTTAGGTATTTTTGAGCTTACCCGCAGTAACCAAATTCAGGTTAACGAGTTTTTACAAAGCACCGTAGATGAGAGCATTTTTGTACTTGGCGATTGCTGCGCCTTTACCCAAGAAGACGGAAAACTAGTGCCGCCCCGCGCACAATCGGCTCATCAAATGGCGCTATGCGTAGAAAAAAACCTCATTGCCACTTTAAAACAACAGCCACTATGCGGCTTTAAATATAGCGACCATGGCTCACTCGTTAACTTATCGCGCTACAGCACAGTAGGTAATTTAATGGGTAACTTAACCAGCAACACCTTTTTTATAGAAGGTAAAATTGCTCGCTTTATGTATATATCGCTGTATCGCATGCATCAACGTGCCATACACGGCAGCGCAAAAACGTTTGCGTTATGGATAAGCGAAAAGGTACTACGCGTTGTACGCCCTAAAATGAAATTGCATTAAAAAGAGAGTAGGCAGCGATAATAATTATTTATCGCTGCTGTCTTTAATATTTAACATTGGAAGTGTATTTTTACCAAAATCGACTGAAGGAATGACGCTATGACGGGTAAAACGCTGATTTTTAATTTTGATGGTACCGGGGGCGAACCTCGAGATGCAGAGCAATTTAGTTCAGATCACTTCAAAGAAGACAGCAGTATTTCTAATATTCTCAAGCTGCACTTGTTATTAGGCGGTAAGCTCGATAACTCTCCCACCACCCCGTTTGCAAATCAGCTTAGTTTTTATTACCAAGGTATTGGCACTAAAGGTAGCCGTTTAAGGCGTATTTTAAATCAAGCCCTGGCCCCACGCGGTGACGATGTTGCCAGTATATTAAATCAGGCTATGAATGATTTTAAAGCGCATTACCAACTAGGCGATACACTTTTACTTACCGGTTTTAGCCGAGGCGGCGCACTTGCCAGGCGTTTTGCAAAAATTCTAGAGCCTTTAATTAGTAATAACGTTTATATATGTGTGTTTGATACCGTGGCCTCTATTGGCTTATCAAAAGTAAGTAAAGCAACTCGTGGCGCTGAACACGTTATTTTTGAAAACCATACTATTGCGAATAATATTTCGCAGGCGCTGCACTGCGTTGCCCTTGATGAAAAACGCCGTGCGTTTGAACCCACCTTAATGAACCATCAAAATAATATTACCGAACTTTGGTTTGCAGGTGCGCATTCCGATATTGGTGGTGGCTATTATCGTGATGGTCTTGCTGATATTTGCTTGCGTTACGCACTAGAGTGGTTAATTGAGCAGCCACTGAATATATCGTTATTAACGAGCCACGACATTGACTACAACGCCTTACTGCCAGAAAGTAATTTAGTCGACCAAGACGATGTGACAGTAATACCCGACCCACTTGCACTGAGCCACCAACAAAATTACTTTTGGTTTAACCCCTTTTTTAAATTAGTTGATAGAGAGTGTTATGTACTTATTGATAATGAAGCGAGCAACCTTGAGCCATTAGTTCACCAGAGTGTGGCTGCGCGTATAAATAAGCTCACCAGCTATCGCCCTGAATCGCTTAAAAAACGCCATTACAAAATTAGTTATAACGACGGCACAACATTAAGCTTTGTAGGGCTAAGCCCGCATATTGCTCTCGCTAATCAAAATATGAGCGTGCTTAGTATTAACCAAAGCCAAGATGTAATGGTATTTGCCTCAGAGCAAT
The DNA here is from genome assembly GCF_018101025.1 of Pseudoalteromonas sp. MMG006. Classification (NCBI taxonomy): domain Bacteria; kingdom Pseudomonadati; phylum Pseudomonadota; class Gammaproteobacteria; order Alteromonadales; family Pseudoalteromonadaceae; genus Pseudoalteromonas; species Pseudoalteromonas sp. MMG006. The sequence continues at coordinate 8,210 of NZ_JAGJEJ010000033.1, read as the reverse complement.
ACAACACTACAGGATTAATGCTCGAACAAGGAGCTACGTATCGATTTACCCCCTACCCAGACCAGTTTTGGTACGATGATGGCATAAAGTGCACCTCTGTAGGTTGGCATCGTGATAATGTGCAGTTGGGTGTAAAAGAAATCCCCATGACGTTACTTGAACCATTTAAACGACTTCCGATCGCACAATGGTTTTCTTTAGTGGGCGCAATAAATCAAGACGATGAACACCTATTTGAAATTGCTGGTGGCAATGATATAAAAATAGCTAAGTCGGGTGAGTTTTGCCCTTTTGCCAACGACTTAAGCCGCTTTTATGGCGCTAATGCAGGTAAAATAAAAGTAAAAGTAACCCGTTTAGAATAAGTGATAGTGCTACTTTTGAGTTATATAATTAAGTAATTAGATGCTATGCATCTCGCGTGAGCAAGATCTACGCCTACCGACAAAATTAGCACTGAGGTAAATTACCTCATATATGCCAATTTCGTTAACCCAGCTTTAACCCTCTATGATTTAAGCTAACTGCATTAATGTAGTTTATTCAATTGTACAACTACATATTCAAAACTTTTTAAGTATTAATGTTAGGAATAAACTGTATGAAACTTATAAAAGATACACCGTTCACGCTGAGCAAAACCACAATAAGCCTACATTGGATTGTAGCAATACTTATTATTGGGTTATTGGGCTCAGGACTATACATGGAAAACTTTAAAGCGTTTTTCCTAATGAGTTGGCACAAATCGTTTGGTGTGATGCTGCTTGCCTTTGCATTACTAAGAGTAACATGGCGCATTGTGAATGGTTGGCCAAAACACGACGCTAAGCACCCAAACTATGAACAAGCGTTAGCTAAAATCGTGCATTATGTACTTATAATAAGTATGCTGCTTATGCCTATTTCTGGGTTGGTTATGTCGGGCTTTGGTGGTCACGGTGTAGAGATGTTTGGCTTAGAGCTAATACCGCATAACCCTAGCCCAGAAAACCCACAAAAAAACCTTGCGTTTAATCAAGACTTTTCAGAGTTAGGTAAAACTGTTCACGGCATAACAGCCGATGCGCTATTAATCGCACTTGGCTTGCACATTGTAGGTGCCTTAAAGCACCATATTATTGATAAAGACAATACGCTTACCCGCATGCTGGGCAAAAAGTAATTTAAAAGTCTTATTTGAACGGTGCTATTTAAGCCGCGATTAAATAAGACTCTCGTCCTACATGTTTGTTGCTGCGTTTAAAGGAACCTTTCCCTTTTTTTGCTTTTACTACTTGTGGTTTAAACACTTTAGAAGTAACTAAAGCCGCCAGCGCATTATGATTAATAACCCCTCGGCCGGTGTCTACCGCGCTTTTATTTACCGATTTGTTTTTCGATTTTTTAGCCATTTTATTTCCTTTTAATTTAGTACTCACCAACAGCGGCAAGTACTTGAAGAAATGGCGATTGTATGCCTAATTTTCAACCTTGCAAGTATTTTTATCATTGCACAACGCTATTTTTCATAATAAATATGCACAAAAAAAGCGCAGTAAATAACCACGCTTAGTAAATAACCTGAACGCTGGATAATCAATCTCTTAACCAGAGCTCAGGTTAAATAGTTTTTAGTTTTAATTAAAATTCAAAGCTTACTTTTGCATAGTAAGTTCGCCCATCAAAGCCATAAGGCAATGCACGAACAGGGTATTTAAACGCACCATTGGTGATAAAGTTAAGTACTTCGTCGTCACCTAATTCATCCGGAGTTTCATCAAATACATTGTCGGCGCCCACTGATAAATTAAATATCTCGTTAATTTGGTAGCTAACATTTAAATCAACTAATACTGCCGATTCAACAGTGCTTGTTGGTTTAAACGACCCAGTCGGCGAAAGCTCACCTGGTAAAGAGATATGGTCGTTACCAAAGTACTTAACGTCTGTTTCACCAAAGTAGTTAAAACGAAGTGTTGATGTGTAAGCATCACGCTCGTAATCAAACGTTAATGTGGCACGTTCACTTGGTTGTCCATCAGTAAAAAAGCTACGTTGTAAATCATCAAACGCAACCGACTCAGGAATACCCTCTTGTGCATTTACGTGATCAATTTTAGTGTCGTTTAGGTTACCAGCAAAGGTAACACCAAAGTTACCGCCATCTACTTCTGTACGGTAAGATGCAATAATATCAACACCTTGTGTAGTTGAGTCTACTGAGTTTGAAAAGTAGTTGGCTTGCACTGCACCTGTTGCTTGTAAAGCAGCTACGGCTTCATCACTAAAGGCAACATCATCTGCAGACAGTAAACTACCAAGGGTAATACGGTCTTTTATTTCTACGCGGTAAAAATCAACCGTTAACGAAAGCTCGCTTGTTACATCGTAAACAAAACCAGCACTGTAGTTAGTTGATGTTTCAAGCTCTAGGTTATCAACCCCTAATGCACTTGGAAAAGCAGTCCCCGTATTTGCAGTGAACGACTGGGTAAGTGTTCCATCAGAACCTAGGTTAGTTGTAAACGCTGTATAACCACTTTGTTGAAGCGAAGGTGCTCTAAAGCCAGTAGATACCGCCCCGCGCACTGCAAAGTCATCATTTAATTCATAACGCGTCGCTAATTTACCAATTAAATCATCACCCGCATCTGAAAAGTCTTCGTAGCGCAGCGCACCACTTACGTTCCACGCATCGGTGATCATTGTTTCTACGTCTACATAAAACGCGTAGCTGTTACGATCGCTATCATTGGTTGCCTCTGGGCGCAGGCCGTTATAAGCCTGAAAACCACATTCTGCAAATTGATCAGCATCGTTTACTGATGGGTACGAGGTATCAGTATTTGCAAGGCCACATGCGTACGACGCTTCATCACCTGGTACTATTTCGTAGTTTTCTTTACGGTATTCAGCACCAACAGTGACATATAATGGCTCGCTTCTGCCAATATCTACAATACCATTTACATCTAAATTAACCGTCGTTTGGTCAAATCTAAAGCCACCCGAGTAACCACCACTAGGGCCTGCATTTGCAGCTATATCGGCATCGCTTGCACTTGGGTTATTAAATACGTATTCAGCGGCATAAGAAGCATTAATAGTGTTACGAGAAGTAAAATCGTACTCGTTTTCACCATACACAGCCGACACGTCGTAATTCCAATCTGGGTTAATATCGCCTTTAAAGCCCACCGCTACAGATATATCTTGTGCTTCGTTATAAATGCGCGGTAAAAAACCGTCACTGTAAACTTGCGTTACGTTTTTAGACGCTTCGTTAAAGTTACGGTAAAAGCCATTACCTAGCGCTGTGCGCTCAGAGTAGCCACCAAACGAGTAAAGTTCGCCTTCACCCATTGGCAGTGCCATATTATAAAACAGCGAAGTGAATTCACTTTCTGAATTACCTTGGCTCCAACGTACGTCTTCGCTTAGCGTGCCTGGTTCAACATTTAACGAGCCACCCGTATCGCGCTCAGCACGGTTAGTACCATCGGCATCACGGTATTCAAGTGATAAGTTAATAAAGCCGCCTTCGTTGCCTAAATCAAAACCACGATTTAAACCTGCTGAAAGCGTATCGCCGTCACCCTCACTGGTGCCGCCGTACTGAACATAGCCCGTTGTAACACCTGTTGAATTATTAAGTGATAAGTTAATTACGCCCGCTATTGCATCAGAGCCGTACTGCGCTGCTGCGCCATCACGTAATACTTCTACACCTTTAAGTGCAGTAAGCGGAATCGCGTTCATGTCGGTACCGGCTGCACCCGCACCTACAGTGCCGTTAAGGCCAAAAATAGATTGATTATGACGACGTTTACCATTTACCAACACTAACGTTTGATCTGGCTGTAAGCCACGAAGCGTTGCTGGTCTAAATAAATCAGAGCCATCGGATACTTGCGTACGCGAAAAGTTAAACGATGGGGCGGTTGCTTGCAGGCTTTGCCCTAGTTCTGTAAATCCACCTTTATTTAAATCATCTGCGTCTATTAAATCTATAGGTGATGACGATTCGGTTGAGGTACGGTTAGAAACGCGCGAGCCCAATACAGAAATTTGTTCTATGTTTTGCTGTGCCTGAACAGGCGCTTCTTGTGCACTTACAATGCTTGGTGCGCTAACTGCAAACGCAACGGCAGCAGCCAATGTATTTAAACGGTATGTTGTCATGGTGACGACCCTGTTTTGTGTGTTCTGTTGAATTTGTTAAAGCGGTGTTATCCGTCGGTTAGTGCAAACATCCTAGCAACATATGCAAACAAAAAGAAATGAAAAAAACTAATTTACTGGTGTAAGTATGCAAATAATTATAAAAAGCGAATAAATTTACGTTAAATAGGTCAATATACACACTAGCAGGGTATTACTTTTCAAAAAGCATTGTGATTAAGGCATTACTCACGCTGTATTTTTATTAATCAAATGATGTTTTTAAGGGAAATAAGCATCGAATGGTCGTACCTGTCTCTAATTCACTGTTAATTTCTATTTTTCCACTGTGATCGCGCATCATAGCGTACACAAGTGTCATTCCCATGCCCGCCCCTTTCCCCACTTCTTTGGTGGTGTAAAAAGGATCAAAAATATGCTCTATTGTGTGCTCACTCATACCACAGCCGTTATCTTTTATTTCAATGCAAATATTAAAATTGGCCTCGTATAAATTCACCTCAATTATGCAACCTTTTTCTAAATTGTATTCACAAGCTTGCCAAGCATTCATTAGTAAGTTGACAAAAATTTGATTAATTGACGACAAATTACACCAAAGGAGTGGTAAAGACTCAAAACGCGTTTTTATTTCACATAACTTAAGTCTATTACTAAGCAATTTTAGCGCGTTATTTGCAGCCACAGTTATATCTGTTAATTGCTTATCTTGTTGGGAGGTTGGGTGGGCAAAGTCTAATAAATTTTGCACAATTTGTTTAATACGCTTAAGACCCTCTACGCTATCATTTACCTGCCCGGGTAAATTGCTATGAAGCCGTGCATACGGATATTGCAAATTAAGTATATCGAGCTCGTGTTTAAAGTGTGTTTCTTTAATTTCATTATTAAGGTATTGCTCGTTAAGCTTTAAAAGAGTAACCAAAAAAGGAACTGCATCCTGAATACTTTCCATATTGCTTGTTGCATAGGCAAGTGGATTATTTATTTCATGGGCAATGCCAGCACTCAGGGTGCCTAATGTAGCCTTTTTTTCTGTTTGTACAAACAATGCTTGTTGACGCTCTAAATCAGCTACTTTTTTCTGTAGCTCATTATTTATGGCAACGAGTAAATCGCTTTTATCTTTAAGGAGTTGTTCTGCTGCTAAGTGGAGTTTCTGCTCATTTAAGAAGGCGAACTTAAAATCACGACCTGATCCTTTCATCCATCTTGTCCATTTAATATAACGTTTATACCTAACATTTAGTCGTCGGTTTGCAAATTTGCAACTAGATTATACGGGTAATCAACTATTTGCAGATAATAAGATATAGATATGAGTATATTAAAAACAACAATCTCCCTTAAAAGATAAATAAGCTCTAACACTATTTTTAAGCTATTATTTAACCAGTCGTAATTGCAAGGTGAACCATGACACAAACAACATCCAATACCTCTATTAACCACGTTGATGTGCTTTGCATTGATGATAACGAAATTGTTCTGCGTTCATTAACACGCTTACTTGAAGTAAATGATTTATCGGTTGTAGTGTGTGACAATCCACAAACCGCGCTCTCACTTTTTAAAAAGTATGAGTTTGGTTTAATAATTAGTGATATGCGTATGCCAGAGATGAATGGCGCCCAATTTTTAGAAAAAGCGCGCGCCCTAGCACCCGACACCCAGCGCATACTTTTAACTGGGTATGCCGACATAGAAACCACGCTTGCAGCAGTAAACCAAGGGCAAATAAATGGGTATATTCAAAAGCCATGGCAAAACGATTTACTACTTCGAAGCATTAAAGACAGCCTTGAAAAGTTTGCTCTAAAAAAGCAAAATAAAAAGCTAGAACAGCAAGTTAAAGCACAAAACCAAGAATTACTAGAGCTAAATAACACATTAGAGCAAAGCGTAGAAAAGCGAACGCTACAAATTAAAAAAGTGCTAAAACAACTAGAGGCGGCCAACGAGCGAGAAAAACACGAGCATAAAGCAACCGTAGAGCTACTTTATAATTTTATTAATGCAAACCCGTACTTGGATGGTAATAAAGCACAAAATATTGCCAATACGTGTACACAAATAGCACTATATTTAAACTTATCGCAAAAAAGTATCGACCTTGCGCCAATGGCCGGCTATTTGGCACAAATAGGCCTACTCGCTATGGACCCAGAGCTTTACAAAAAGCCAGTAAATGCATTAACAGAGCAACAACGTAAAACCTTTTACACTCACCCAAGCACCGCACAATTAATGCTCATGCCTGCAATGCATTTACACGATGTGTCCGATGCTATTTATCACCAATTTGAACGCTATAATGGCAATGGGTTACCTAAAGGGCTCGCCGGTAACGATATTCCAATAGGCGCTATGGTGCTAGGAATTGCTCGCGATTATTGGGACGCGTTTGAGCAATGTAATATTAATAACGATAAACAACGCCACGAACACGCGCTTGAAAGCGTAAAGCTATACAGTGGTTCGTATTATCATCCAAAAATTGTTCGTGCGCTTGAAGCAAGCCATGCAAAATTAAACGAAACAGTAAGCAGCGCAGGTACAGTACAAATTTGTAATGCAAGCGAACTTAAAGAACACATGGTATTAGGCCACGCACTACACAACCATACCGGCATAATGTTGCTGCCTAAAGGACATGTGTTTAGCTCAAAATCAATCGAAAAACTTCAACAACTCGAGGCTAAAAAACCAACCCCCTTTAGAATAATGGTTAAAAGCGCTAAATGATTGATCTAAACCGCAGTTTTTTTCGTTACAATGTGCCTTAATATACTTTGCATAACTTAAAATTTGCTTATTTAACTAACATTGCTTGAAGGAGCACACCGTGTCGCGATTTTCTGCCGTTACTGACAATCCCCACGACGGACGTTTTAATCAAAAAACGGGGATATTACTTACGAACCTAGGCAGCCCTGACGCGCCAACACCTGCAGCACTGCGTACATATTTACGTGAATTTTTATCTGATCCGCGTATTGTAGAAATTCCTCGTTTAGTGTGGATGGTTATTTTACATGGCATTATTTTACGCATACGCCCTAAACGCTCTGCAAAACTATACGAAAGTATTTGGACTGAAAACGGCTCACCGCTTACCCATATCACTCGCCAGCAAAGCCTTAAATTAAACACCTTATTAAAAGAGCAAGGTTATACCAATACCGAAGTGGTCATGGCTATGCGTTACGGCAACCCTTCTATAGAGGCAGGCCTTGAAGAGCTTCGTGATAAAGGCTTAACGCGTATTATTATTTTGCCAATGTATCCTCAGTATTCAAGCCCAACAACGGGTTCAACCTTTGACGCGGTATCAAACGTATTGCGCAAATGGCGCTGGGTGCCAGAGCTGCACTTTGTAAATGGTTATCACAAAAATACCCGCTACATTGAGTCGCTTGCTAATAGCATAAGTGAAGATTTAGAAAAAAACGGCATGCCACAAAAGCTAGTTTTTTCATACCACGGTATGCCAAAACTGTTTTTAGATAGAGGCGACCCTTATCACTGCCTATGTTTACAAACCACGCGTTTAGTGGTTGAAAAACTAGCCTTAGATAAAGACAAAGTAGTTAGCACTTTTCAAAGCCGATTTGGTAAAGCTGAGTGGTTAAAACCTTACACAGATGCAACACTTGCCGCCTTACCAGACGAAAATATCACCGATGTAGCTATTATAAGCCCAGCTTTTAGTGCCGACTGCCTAGAAACGCTTGAAGAGCTAGAAGAAGAAAACCGTGAAATATTCGAAAATGCCGGCGGCGAAAAATACCGCTACATAGCCGCTTTAAACGACAGAGACGATCATATTGATGCCATATTCGATGTGATAAAACCTATGCTTTAAAAGCATGAGTAATACATAGTTTGCAAAAAAGCGGTGTTAAATTTAACACCGCTTTTTTAATTTTAAAGATAAGCTTTTATTTATAGTAATTAGAAGCTTCGCTTCTCGCATGAGCAACTCTTCGCCTACCAAACAAATCGAGCTGAAATTCACCGTAGACACGCAGCTTGCTGGCGTGACC
>NZ_JAGJEJ010000032.1:0-25882 GCF_018101025.1 Pseudoalteromonas sp. MMG006 | reverse complement strand
ACAATCATTAAATGCCTTATCAAAACCAGCACTAACACACAGACCTTTAATACCCGCACCTGTATAGTTTTTTAATACTTCCTCAGAGGGATTCCACGCTGCGGTTATAATGTCTTTTGCGTTATCAAGTGTAGCCATAGCGCTAATCATTAAGGCTTGTTGTTGAAACACAAATCGACTATCTACAGTTTTTGCGCTACTTGATACACTCGCTGTTACGGCTTGATTTATAGCTTCTTGAATTTGCTCATTTGTAATTGGTTTACATGCCAAAACGTTTTCATTAAAACTATCTGACTTTTTGAAAAATGCTGGCTTATAACCTGTCGTAATAGCCATTGAAGCAAGCACTACACCATTTACGTACCAAGCTTCATTCGCAAATATTTTTTCAGCTTCTTGATGAATTAACTTCTTTTCAAGCTCAATAACAGCACTAGGTGTTTTTTGTTCAACTGGTTGAGGTTTTTTGGTTGATACTCTCGCACTTGTTGAAGTCGAGGGTTCTGTAGAGTTAGCTTTGTTTTCAGCTGCAATTTTTTGAGTATTATCTGGCTCATTAAATGCTTTCACACATTTTGCATAGCAAACCTTATCAATGCATTGCGACTCTAATGTTTGCCCTTCACGACCAGAACGATCATCCATAATAACTACATTCTATTCACAAGATGCACAACCTTCGTTGTATTGTGATTCACCAACACTGGCGCTAGAAACTGTATTCCTGTCAGCGCTTGAACATTCAACTAATAAAATTACTGTTCCGTATTTTTCTTCTGCTAACTGTTTTTGCTCTTTCAGCCACTCATCGGTTTTAACATTCCAGCATGATAGCTTTGCACACGCCGCTTTATCACTAACGTTAAAGTCGAACATACCTATCTGGTGTGAAGTGTTATGAGGACAGGCTGCACAGTCTTTGGTGTCAAATTTTGCTGTATGTAAATACTTCTTTGCCTTTCCAGCACGTTGCTTTAGATACTCAATGCTCCAATTCTCATTGATAATGTTACCTAATGTGCCGATTTGTAACTTTTCTGAAAAGCTCGATAAAATGGTTGCGTGACCAATCTTAATTTTATTTTCGTTTAATGCGTTTAATACATCATCACAACAACGTAATAACTGAACACGGTCATTTAATTTTTTTTGAGTCCAACCTAATCGCTCGGCTGCGGCTGAATAGTCACCTTGATACATCGTAATAAATTTTTGCGCGGCCTTTGATTCATCAACAATGGTTAAATCATCTCGCACTAGGTTTTCAATTAACTGAGCTTCATACGCTTCATACGCTTCATTGTCAGTCATTGGCTTAATAAGTGCTGGTACATCAAAACCAAGCTCAATACACGACTCCCAGCGACCAAAACCTGCTACCACTTCAAACTTAGACTCGCTTGCTGTTGGACGAACAAGAATTGGTTGCAATACCCCTCCAGCTTCTTTGATAGATTCGGTTAAATTTTTACGCGCCTCATGGTTATTTTTTTCACGTGAGTTTCCTAATGCAAATGGTACTAATTGATCTGTTTTTAGCACCTGTACTTCTACATTGTTTTGATAATTCATAACTGATTTCCTAATTTGTTTGTCTTGACTGGAAATAAGATATCAAGGTGTTCAAAACGCGCATTTTTTACGAAAAATATAGCGCTAGATAAACTAGCGCATAGACATGATCACACTGTTGATATTAGCATTATCAGGGTCAGTGATTTTGAGGAGAGCTTTTGAAGTGAAAGATATACAAACTGAGTTAGATTTTATGCTTTTAACAGCATCGAACAGGTAATTTGGGTTTAAGGTAAATACAGGCTCATAACCATCGGTTACATTTGCTTGTAATAATTCAGTATTTACTACATCGTCAATTTCATTTCCTTTATCCGCATTTGCATTTAGTAATAATTCCTGCCCTTTTAATGCGATTGTTAACTTTGCAATTTTTGCACTTTGAACAAAGCCCTTAATTCGTTTTACAGAGTCCAGCAACTCACTTTTAGCAATTTTAATAGATTGAAATAACTCAGTATTTAAAATCTCACTTACGTCTGTAAACTCAGTGGCAACGAACTTTGAGCCATATACTGTTCCTCCAGTTGAGCAATAGAAGTGGCTCTCATCAAAGAAAAAGCCCAAAGTACCATTAGGCTGTGCTTGGAGAATCATTTCAGCAAGTTTAAATGGCAAGATACCTTTCAAATCATCTACAGAATTTTCTAACTGAACAATGTCCGTAGCCAATCTATGACCATCACTAGTGTATAACTTCATCTTATTAGAATTTATAGAAAAGTTAATATGATTTAGGAACGGCCTTACATCGTTATTCGCTTTGGCATAAAAAATACCAGAAATAGCAGACTTAAATGACTCAGCATTACAAGAAAATTGAAAGCCACTAGGAATTACTATTTTGGGAATAGGGTAGCTATCACATGGCATTGTAGCTATTGAAGCCCTTGAACGACCATATTTCACAATTACTTTATCTTCATCGAATTGAAATTTTAATGGCTTACTTTCATCGGTAAAGCTACTTATGACTGTATTGAGTTTTTTGGCTTCGATACAAATCTCATAATCTTCAAACGCATCAATTGGTGAAGATTGCCTAACAATTGATTGAGTGTCAGTTCCTAGCACTTCTGCTATGCCGCCAAATAATGAGAAGTGAATATAATCCAGTGCAGATATATTGCACTTTGAGCTATTTGCTATACCACAAGCATCCACAAACAGATGTTTTGCGGTAGAGAGTGAGATTGAAAAATTCATGAATATGCCTTCTATTGTTTATCTAACAACAGAATGACAGCTAAATAGCATCGTGCATTTTGCAAAGAACTTATTAGCTAAATTAGCTAAAGGAGTTGAATTTAGTTCTTTTTAATTGGTAAATATTATTTTTTAATTTGATTTGTTGAGAGCTAAGAATAAATATTAAGGATAATAATGGTTAAATATATAGGTTAGATCTTTAGGTTAGCGCTGTGGATTGAGTGGTTAACTTGTTGATTTAAATAACTAATAAAAAATAAGTGAGATCGCAATTACACGTTATTTAGATCGTAATTACACCTTATTTAGATCGCAACTACACGTTATTAGCACTCATATTGATATTATTATCAACAGGTTATAAAGGGTTGCCTGTAAAATATCCACAACGACATTGCTCAAGATCGCATTTACACGTTATTTTATCCACAATCACAGTTTGTTTTTTATTCAAAATGATTGATTATACGCCAAATTACTCTACCAGATCGCAATTGCACGCTTCTCAGATCGCAATTACACCTTGTTTTAGTGGGTTATTCACAGCCCTGCTGAATCCATACTACAGAAGTTTAGTGAATTTTAATTTGAAAATAGTTTTTTTTCGCCCGTAACCTTTATTTATGTGTGATACAATCCTGTAAATACCTGAAATATATAAGTTTTATTTTTCAGATCAGTTTTGCACTTTATTTTGTAATTTCTCTGTCCATTTTAGGGTAAATTCTTCCGGTTTATTTTTGACCAATAGTTTTAAGTTCACATCGGGTACACAGGAAGTAAGTTGATGATATAATAAACTGAAAAAAAATCTCAGACCCTAATTACACGTTATTCAGTAGTTATGTAGCCTCTCAGATCGCATTTACACTTTATTTTATGAGCTAATTTTTAGTGTCAGATCGCATTTACACGTTATTTTATGAGCTGATTTTTAGTGTCAGATCGCATTTACACGTTATTTTATGACATCAAATTTCATCCCAGATCGCATTTACACGTTATTTTTCGGCCATAATTTTCATCCCAGATCGTATTTACACGTTATTTTATGAACTAAATCTTCACCTCAGATCGCATTTACACGTTAATTAAATAGATAGGTTTTGAACTCAGATCGCATTTACACGTTATTCATACTGTTACTCAAACTACCAGATCGCAATTACACGTTATTTTTAATAGGTTTATTAGGTAGTCAGATCACAGTTACACTCTATTATCGTAATGATTATAAAGAGTTTTTTAATAATGGTGCATTTTACTGTGTTATTTATATAGCGATTTGATATATTTGAAATTCAAGTATGCGGGAATTTCGGTATGAGCAAAAACAAACTTACAATAAATAATTTGCCAGAGACTATCAGCACCAAAGGGCTAGTAGTTCAGGAAGCCGCTGAGGTTGAGCAGCTTAAACTCTTCACTGATTTGCATTTTGAAGGTTTGAAATCAAATTCGTTATCAAATACCTTTCCTTTATACGATTTATGGTCTCGTTTTGTAAGAGTTAAAACTACCATATACCCAATTAGACAAGCACCAGAAAGGCTCGTTAATTCTCGCTCTATTTCTGATAAGTTGGATGGTGTTGAATACACTGGTGAATTGCAAATCTCACCAGCTGTAATCAAAGGTAAAGAAACTGACTATGTTGCTTGGCCATCTGACCGCGAAGAAAAGGTAGAAAGAGCGCTTATATCACTTGCAACTAAAGGCAATATTTCTAAGATTAATAACGCAAGCGGCACTCGTTACGCAATTCATTTTAAAATGAATGAACTAAATGCAGAGCTTAAGTCAGTTAATCAATCACTATCTTTTCCAGATTTAAAGGAAGCGCTACTAATCCTGTCTGGGAGTCAACTGTCTTTTAACTACAGCACCAACTCAAATGGTGAAGTAGAAACAAATGAAGCAAAAATGCCTTATCTGGGGTCAATTCATTTTTCTGGTAAAAAAGGGCCAAGCACTCAGAGATGCATAGTATTTCTTAATGAGTACATGGCTCAGCAAATTGAAACTGTATCTTATAAAGGATATTACTTTAACCAGGCGCAACAATTTAAGAGAACCTTGTCTAGTTGGCTTACAACCAGACTTTATACATTGTTTAGATACGCCAGCCCCGAAAAAACGTATCACTTCATGCTTGTAAGAATAATGATTAAGTTTGGCTCTATTGAGTCAGAAGACATTACTGAAAATCGCTTAATTGCTATTCGCAGAAATATGACTTCCACAATGAAAGACCTTATTAATGCTGGCATTTTAGAGAAGTATGATATCGCTGCTGTAAAGGACGATGAAGATAAAGTTATAGACTACAAGTACACTCTATACCCAACAGAAGGGTTCTGTGATGAAATTGTGTCACTTAATAAACACGCTAAAAAAATAAGAATCAAAAGCAATACGACAGAAGAAGTTGTTGAAACTCTTTTAATCGAGCAGTAAGAGTCGTACTCTGTTAGTTATGGGGGCTGCACTGTTCAACTTTAACAGTGCAGTGGACTAAAACCAATTTTACATATCAAGTATTTCAGATTCTTTAATCAAAGTTTTTGAATAACCATACTTTTTAAGCAATTGTTTTATCTCATCTATGTAACCTTGCGAAGCAAATGGCGAAATGTACACTTCTTGAATAAGCTCATTAACATCAATCTTCACACTCTTACCTTGATTGAAATTAACAGTTTGATCCAAGCTCTTCTTAGGTGGTGAATCATTCAATATGAAAAGCCTTAGCTCTTTTTCAAAATCATAAAATGGTTTTTTCGTTGTTATTAGTGATAGCCTTGATAGGCTATCATCGCAAAGGTGTTTTTTATATTTAACTTTACCCATATAAAATGGCTCTGGGTTACTGTCTTGCCCGTTAATCACTGAGCGTTTAAGTTTGCTCACTGACGTTTTAACGGCAACCCCATTTGCCTCACCTGAAAGATAAATCTTCCATAAAGCGTATGACTCATGTGGAGTTAATGACCAGCAGTTGATAAAGACACAATTTTTCTTAGGATTGGTGTTCCAAAAAAAAGCTTCCAATTCACCTTTAAGATTGTTCCCAGTGATACCGTCATTAATTAGGTCATCTCTTTTTTTGTTTTTAACACTTTCAGGTATAGATACTTCATATTGATCTGAGAGTGCATTAGCGTTTGGAAAAAACAAAGTGGAATTTATGAGTAACTGCTCAAATTTCCAAGTACTCATATACCGCCAAACAGATGAATTACCATGAGGTATTTCTAGAGCATCGTCATTTTGTAAAAACATCTTCAACCTCCCTTTCCAAGCGCTCAAAGACCCAAACTAGCTGCTCGGTTAAAATTCTGTACAGCAAACTCAGCACTAATGTTGTCGAAGTTTTTCAAATAAGAGTCCAGTGCAAATTGACCTATACGTACTGCTTCATTGATAGGAATAGGTACTCCACAAAGCTTTTTACCTTTTTGTGATACTTGCACAAACAACTTTCCTTCTTGGTATTGAACCTTTAATGATTTGTCATTCTTAGCTCCGTAATGCTTTAACTCAATACTTTCCTTAATGAATAAAAATGCGCATAGAAATTCAATCAAACCTAGCTGAGTAAGCTGAATGGAAATTTTGTTTTTCCAGTCATAACTTTTATTTGCTCCAGAAGCAGCCTCAATTCGAATAGTAATAACCCCTTTCCTTGTTATATCTGCTTTGAATTCGACAGCAGCCTTGCTTGCATGAACTTTAATTGAGTAATACCTACCACCGGGAGCATAATCAGGGTTGAAATCACTGCTTTGTGTTTGACCCTCTTGACTCTGTTTCACTGGAGACTGAGCATTATTGTTATGCATATGACTAGGAGCATAGTTTTCATTCATGTATTGGTTTTGACATTCAGCATCAGTGGTATGCATCTGACTAGAATCAAAATACTCATTTGCACTTTGAGGCTGATATTGTGGTTGATATTGAGGATGACTATTCATAAACAAATCCAGTAATTAATTTACTTCATTATTTCAAAACATAGAAATCGCGCATTTTTAGAGTTAAAAACCTCCAAGTTGCACATTTTTCAATATGAGGGAATATAAAGGAACGATTCAACTACGGGGAACATGATGGAGCTAAAATCATTAGAGTGCTTTGGTATTAAACATGCTTGGCAGGTGCCATTAATTTGCCCAGTTGAAATTGAAGATTACACAAACATTGTCACTGAATTTTCTAAGGCATATCAATTAAGCGGCCATAAAATAGTAATAGCTGGAAAATTAGTATCAGCACCATCTTTCAATTGGGTTAGAGGGAAAGGGGTTTTAACAATTGAGCTGTTTGACGATTTAGGTTACATACTTTCAATAAAGCTTTTCGGTGATACAAAGCTTATTGAAGAAAGTCTGGCTGAAGTTGGTTCAACCTATTACTTCAAAGGAGTTTCATTTGCTAATGGGGCTTACCTAAACTTACGCGCAGCAAAATTAATATCCAGTGCTGACATTGGGAAATTCGTACCAATTTACAAATCTAAGCGCGGTTACCTGTCTAAAGAGCAGGTAAGAGAGGTTATTAGAAAACAGTTACCCAACACACTTAATCAAGCAGAAAAACATCTAAGGGAAGTTATAAAATGGGTACCAAACATTAGACAAGTTTTAAAGACTAAGAAAATGACTTTAAAAGATGTTCTAGCCGAATTGCACAATCCTAGTTCGGTAGAGTCATGGGAAGAAGCTAGGGGTGTCATAAAAAGAATTGCCGCCTTATATTGTATCCGTGAAATGAATGCCTTAAATCCAAGAGAGCCAAATAAACTTGTAAAATCTTTACACGGTCTACCTATCAACGTGCTAAAGGGAAAAATTCCTTTTGAATTAACTACAGAACAAACACAAATTGTTGAATCAATAACCAATAAATTTAAGGAGGGTACCAAAGTCGATGGGGCTCTAATTGGTGATGTAGGAACTGGAAAAACAGTTGTCTACGGAATTTGCGCTGCTTCAGTGGTCTCCGCTGGTGGGCGAGCAGCGATTATGTTACCTAGCCAAACCCTTGCAGAGCAAATTCATGAAGAGCTAAATTCATATTTTTGTTCGTTAAAGCCAGTCTTAGTTACATTAGAAACAGAACAAACAAACTTAGAGGAAACGAACTTTCTAATCGGTACAAGCGCTCTGTTACATCGAAGGGTTGGTGTACTGGATTTAGTTGTGGTTGATGAACAGCATCGGTTTGGACTTGAGCAAAGAGAATTACTACTTTCTGAAAATACACACTTTTTGGAAGCAACAGCTACTCCAATACCTAGAACCCAGGCTTTGATTTCGTATGGTAATTCAAAGCACATATTCAGACTTACCAAATGTCATGCTAAGAAAGAGATAACCACTAAGTTAAGACTTAAAAGTGAAAGCCATGCACTAATGAAAGAGTGCCTTAATCAAGTTGAGCTTGGTAACAAAGTACTCGTTGTATGTCCCACCAAGGATAATTCTGAGAATTTCGCATCTGTAGAAGAGGTATTCACGAAGTGGAACAAGTTTGCCCGAAATAAAGTTAGGTATATTCATTCGGGTTGCAGTCCAGACCACAACAGAAAATCAATTGCAGATATTAAGTCGGGCAAGGCTAGCATACTAATCTCTACAACAATGGTTGAAATTGGCTTGACTATCCCTCGGTTAACAAAAACGATCATCTATCATGCTGAAAGGTTCGGAACAATAACGTGCCATCAAATACGGGGACGTTTAGTGCGTCATGGTGGAAAAGGACAGCTAGATTTATATTGCCCAACTGAGATTAGTGAAAAATCATTACAACGCTTACTTCTCTTAACTACGTTCGACGATGGTTATGAATTGGCCGAACAAGATATGATCTTAAGAGGATTTGGCGACATTGTTAAAGCATGCGACTTATCTCAAAGCGGCTCTACTAAATCCATATTAATTGGCGAAAAAGTCGAAGTTTCTGATGTGGAAGAAATTCTATCGACACTAGAAACTACAAATTAACTCTTAACATTCAATTTCATTGTTTTGGTCTCTATGTGAAGCATAAATATCTCACGGTATCGCAAAAAAAAACTAAAAATAGCAAATAAAACTCGCGGAACTCGATAAATACATACTGATATATTACTAACAAATCTCGATCTTATCTTTAAACGGTTAGCAGAGGACAAATTTACTTTGCTGGTATTCATAGGTTGGATACAGAAATAACTGTAGAAGCTAATTAAGTTGTCTAAAAATTTCAAACCTGGAGTTTGTTGTGGAATTAAATTCAGAACGTAAGCTGATCACATTACTCATTTTACTATTAGTTACGCTTTTAGTTACGCTTTTAGTTGCGGGTATTTTAGTGTGGGTGTCTAACTACCGAGGCTCTATACCGGATATTGAAATGAGCTTAACCCCGGTTGAGAAAGAGAAACTTAGTGAAATTGGTTCAGTGAAATTAAAAAGGGCAGGTTTTTTTGATGTTGATTGTAAAAGCTATACTGCTCATGAGTTTAGTTATTCTATTACATCAAGTAATAGCAGCAGATCAGATGACTATGCAAAGTGGTCATGCGGCTCAAGCCTGAGATATGTTGATTGCCCAGAAATAAAAGTAAGCATCCAGGGTGAGCTTGCTCTAATTGAATCGGGATTAACACAAAAAAGCGAATATGGTTTAGAGCAAGTGAAGATGTGTGCATCGCTTGCTATTAAAAATGCGCCAACAAAATTACGAGCCACGAATTCAAAGGTAACAAAATCTAATAGTGAAGCAGAAAACCTGCGTTCTTATCAATTAGATTGAGGTTAAGTCGGTTTAATCAAGACAATATAAAATCAGTAAGGTGATTGTATGAGTAATGTGAAATCAGAAGAATTAAAACGATGTAAATATATAACGACCAGTCTTGTTACAGCAGCAGCCTTGACAGCGCTCTTAGTTTTCATTTTATACGTTCATTCGCTCATTGTTGAGAACTTAGTCAGCATCGATGGTTTTTTCACACTCGACATCGAATTCCTTAATATATTTTTAGTGATTGTGTATACAAACATCTTCGTGTTAACAAGTTCCTTAATAATATTAATAAGCGCTAGAAGTGAGCTCAATACTATAACCTGGTACATCGTACTCGCTATCAGCATCCTAACGTACATTATTTTAATGGCCATATATTGCAATAGCTATTGGGGTGTAAAAAACATTACAACCTTCCAAAGCAATTTAGCCACCTTTATTTGGCTACCTGTTTGGTGTTTTGTGATTTTAGTTTTTGTCATTTTGAGTGAAATTCATCGCGAATCTAAAAAATAGATCGTTAACAAAAAAGAATAAAAATAAGTTTGTACTGGCTTTGTTTAAGGAGCGATTTCAATCGTTTAACAAAGGGATTTCATTACTAGCGCCGTCTAGTGCTTTATAAGTAATTTGGTTTTTTAAATATTGAGGTAGGTATGATTGCAGAAAAAATGAAGCAATATTGTGATGAAAGCCCATTTAGTAAATTTTCACTTAAGCTTATTGCTTTGCTAGAGGGCTCAAAGCCTAATTTAACAATCGACAATGTGATTTCGATACTAGATAACCGCCAAGAGTTTGAAAGCTTTGTTATCGGTTTAGAGCCTTCTAAAAACAAAGCCGAGTTAGAGAAAGTGTTAGAGTATAGCGAAGATTATTTATCCCAATTAGTTTCACAAGTTTTGACTTTGTTGATTAAGGCAAAAAATTAATATTGTCATAGAGTAGGCCATTTCCTTTTCGTAACCATCTGATATAAAAGTTATAAAGTATTTATTAAGATGAGCTAGTGAACTGAATGGTTATTTATTCAAACTAGTAGGTGAACAAAATACATATGCTATAAAAGTACAGTACCTAATTTATCAACTACACTTACCTTTTATAAACTAATCAGAAAGGCGTATGAATGGTTAATCAATTAGCTTACGTGATAAGCGCCCCAGTTTTGCTAGCCTTTAGTGTTCAGTTTTATAAATCAATCATATTCAATTCAATAAAAGCCTTTCAGCTATTTGCTTCTTTTTGGCCATAGTTATTTCATGCGCGACTAAGGTGGGATTATTCTTTTTATACAATAGTGGAGATGTATGGAACACACTTTTGTACTTCACATCTCTTAACTTTCTTGAAAAGTTTTTTATGCTGTTCGGCCTTTTCTACTTACTTAAATTGAAAGTTAGTTTCAAAATAACTTTTTGTGTTTTTTCTATAATTTACTCTTGGTTGTTAATTGGCTGGTGGCTCGGGATTTCCACTTGGAACTTCAGAGGGCTACTGGCAATGTTTAATGCTTCATTTTACATTTTCTTGGTAATCTTCTTAGTTAAGTTTAAACATCTTCTTCCACAGAAGATCATTAAACCAGCTATGTTTACTTTATCAATTTACACTGTGTTTTGGTTAAGCTTGTATCCAGTCATGGCAAAATTTCCCATATGGAAGACTGTTGCAATCTATTCAGAAATAACTTTATGCATATCGATGTATGCTATTTTCTTTGTTGCTTTTAATGACAAAGTTAAATGTGATAGTGCAGTTTGACTAGGGTTGGTTGGAATATTCTTTAATCATTCCCTTCCAAAATTAATAAAACGAATTTTTCTTCTATTTCAATTTTTTTTCAGGCTTTATTGATTGGCTTAGTTGGTAAGTTAACTCTGAGTAATTCCAACAAGGTCTAATAATGAGTTATTTAAAGGCAGCGGCTTTAACTACTTTGATGTTTTCATTTAGCGCTATTGCTATCACAACTATCAAAGGAACGATGAATGTCTACAAACCAGAATTTGTCATCGAGAACAAATCAGGCACACTTATTTCAAACGTAAGAAACTTCAAGCTTGAGGCTCGCCAAACTGTTATAGACGATTATTGTACTGTCACTACAGATAACAATTTAGCATTACAAGGGGGAACCTTAAACGCTGGATATTGTTTATTTGAATGGAATAACACAGCCGGTTATTCAATTGATGGATTTAAAGTTGAAGGCATTGCCTCCAATTCAGGTCCGAATAGTATTGGCTACTCAATTTATTATTATTCAGGGTCGGCAAAAGCAAAAAAGTTAGTTGATACAAAAAACTTTAGTTTTAATTTTGAAGCTCCAGTTAAGCCTACTGTCCAAGGATACTCAGTTAAGCTTGGAAACTCATGGAAAAGCGTAGGTAGCCATACCAATTACAACCCCGCAAACAAGTTTTCTGCAGTTAGAGTTAATGTTGACGCAAGGGATTACAGTCAGAAGGTTTCTATACCATCGCTTGGTAGCTGTACAGTAGTAAGCGGTGCTACTTCATGCGATATTTCATTTTCAGGACTAAAGCTTGGCGATGCTATTTCAAATAAAGTGGGCTCTTTAAGCTATCAAGTGTCCGTTGATTCGAGTAATAGTTATTGGGGAGTTAGTAACACCAAACATGCTTTAACTGTTCCTTGGAATTACCAACCAACAAAAATTGACCTTTTTGAGGTTAATTCAATGCCTGCTAGTTATGCGACTACAAAGACAATAAACGTTAATAGCAAATCAATTCAAGTTTCGAATAACACAGCTAAACTCGTTTTAAATAAGCCTTCAAGCGAGATTGTTGGCGATTGGTGGGCCCCATCTGAGTTAAATGTAAAATTCAGCCGAAATAGTCAGCCAACCATTTCAAGTGGCATCACCTATAGCGGGAATGTTCTATATACAAAAGATGGCTCACTAGTTACAGCAAATAAGACTATTACGAGCACAAAGAGAGAAAGTGTAAATGGTGCATATGTTTACACGTTCGATATGACGCAAATTGAAGATGGTTATTATGGTGCTTCTGTGGCTTTCACAAATTCAAGTGGCATCCCTTCTAACCAAAATTTTAATGGGTTAAGAATTAACAAAACTGCCCCAAAAATTGATATTTTCAAATCAGGTGTTAAGCAAAATAACAGCAGTAACTTTGCATACAATCAAGAGCTGGTAATTTCAACTTTCAATTCATTTACAGATGACGTTGACTTGGTATCGATTCAAGTTAATTCTTCTAACGTTGCTTTTAACAAGCCAAAAATTGGTGTGGCCACAATACCTGACACTGTTATTTTCAAAAATGGGTTAAATACAATAAAAGTTACGGTCAAGGATACTCTGGGACATTTATATTCCAGAACAATCACATTAAATAAAGTTCAAGATGAAATCGAGTTTAAGATTAACAATTTAGGTGGTCGATTAGTATCTCACGTAAAAGAGTCTAGTTTTGAAGCAGTCCAAACTAAGTTTTCAAGTTTCTGTGACATTGTGACGAATGAAGCGGTTGCAATTGGTACCAACAATAATGTATCAGGAAAGTGTTATTTTGAATGGGTTGGTATGGATGAGCTTGATAGAGATAACTTCTCTCTGAAAGGTCGATTGAGAATGAGCGGAGTTGTGCCTGTTGGTTATAAAGTGTTTGCCTATTTTGGTGCGGAAAAAGAGAAAACACTAATCAAGTCTGGAACTACATCTTTTAACGTCGAGGCCCCAATTGCGCCTGAACTAACAAAATATTCTATTTATGTAGGGAATAAATGGATCGACAATAATAGCGATGTAAATCACGATCCAAACGCTCAGGTTAAAGCCATTTCAATCACTACAAAGCCAGTTAATTATTCACAACAGGTAATTGTCGATAATTTGGGTAGTTGTTTAATAAATGCTGGAAGTACATCCTGCACAATAAATATCACTCCTTATTACCTTGGAACTAAAAATTACATTGGCTATGAGGATGGCATTGTTTCTCACCAGTTTAAGATAAATTCAATTAATAAGTACTTTACTGATAAAGAAATAAACTCTCAGGCCATTGTAAGTTGGGAATACGCATACTCTCGGGTAGAGCAAGTAAAAGTTAATGCAAGGGCTAGTGGTTTGCCACTGCGCTTTGGCTTGTTAGGCGCTTCTATAGATGTTGAGAACGAAACAGCGAGAGTTGTATTTGATAAACCGTCTCCAGCTATATCAGGTACATGGTGGCTTCCTAAATCGATTGAGCTTGAGTTTAAGGTTAGTGGTTCGCACGAAGTTCTTAAGGAGCTTGAATTTGACGGTACTACTCTTTTTAAAAACGATAATATTACTGAAGGTGAAACTGTAATAGTAAAAAATCTAACCGGGCCTGAAGTTATTAATAACAAGTTTATTTATACAGCTGATGTGCAGAGTGTACCAGATGGGCACTACGATATTACGGTTACTTCAAAGTACTTATATTCAAAATCAGATAAAAAAGAATTTAAAAACGCGGCATTCTTATCTCGTAAGCAGCCATCAATTTCTATTTTCAGAAACAGCCAAAGTATGGAGGAAAATGATGAGTTCTACTTTGATAGTGAACTGTTAGTAGCAGGGTTTAATGGCTACGTAAATGGCGTCACTATTGAGAGTGTACAATCAAACGGCGTGCCATTAAGTTTAAATTCTGTTGGTGACGGTATTGTCACTATTAATGGCTTAACTCAGCAGTTATCACCAAAAGATAATGCAGAAATTAGTGTTGTAGTTAAAAACTCTTCAGGTGATAAATTTAATTATGATCTAAATGTTGTCTTTGCTCCTATGTCGTTTGATATAAAGCATCGTGAAAACGACTATCTACCGTTCAGACTAATTGAATTGGTTTATTTAGATTCTGAACAAGTGAGCGGCGAAGAGTGCCGGTTCTATAGTGAAAGAGACCTCGCGGTTAAATATGCGCGCAAAGGTGTTAAAAGCTGCATATTCAATTGGGTTAATTTACCAGAAGGCTTTGAAATATCATTGCGAGGTAGAACACCATCGGCTGTTGGTTATTTAGACAAAGCGCTTGTTGAAATTGAAAGCGATATCGAAATAATTAATGAGTTTGGTGAAACGCTGATCATACCTAATGAAAAGACACTGATTTCTTCTCAGGAACCAACAGGGATTTCAGTTGAAGCTAGCTCAAGGCGAGAACTTATAAACGGTTTTTATCCAGTTGAATACTCGGGTGGTGAAATTGTAAGAATGGGTACTGTATCGAGCCCTGGTTCATTAGATATGACATTCGACACCAAAGGGGTTAGCCAAACATTTCCGAAAAACCCTTCTACAAGAACAGGTGAAATATTTAGAACATCTGGTAGGTTCGATATGCCTTTTGAAGTTGAACGCAATCTATGGGAAGTATTCCCTATCGATTACAACGTCAAGTACCATAGAATGCCAGAAATAAATGCATCCCAAAGCATTAAAGCTTTAGTCGTTCCTGATAGCACACTTGGCGTTAATCTAGATTTTCAAGATGACCAGATCCTATCTACTGATGAAGTAACGGCTAAAATCAACCTTGGGAATTACAATCGAATCGATGGATGGGTTTATGACAAAAGCTCAATGGGTGAATGGGAAGTTTATATAGGTAAGTATGACAGAAGAAATATACCTGAACCATTAACAGAAACTGTCACAATAGATGCGAAAGGTGAAGCCTTCATAAAAATGCCAATGGAAGTTATTGGCGAAGAAAGTGGAATTTATGTTGCAGTAGCAAAAGCAAAAACACCTATACCTGATTATGAGTACTATATTCAGTCTGCTCGTGCATACTTTATTGTGTACAAAGGAACTAAAATTGAAGGGGAGCTAAAGGATGGCTTAATTAAGGGCCGGATACCATTGAGAGCTTCAGCAATTTATTCACCGGAAGACCGAGCAGATGTTGGCTCACTTGGCCGAGTGGTGTGGGAAGTTTCAAGTAACGGTTCCGATTGGAGGGAGTCTACAGAACATAAAGACACTTTACGTTGGCGTAAGCGATATGAAAACGAAGAAATTGAATACTTGAGAGTTAAAGTAGAAAATAAGTTTACTGGCGAATGGTCAACTAGCGGAACTCTAAAAGTTGTTGCTTATGAAAAACCTGAACTAGTAATTCAACAAACTAATGAAGTTCTATTTAATGAGGCAGCAAAATTCGTACTGTATGACGGAGATAGCCTCGTTCAAAATGGGGATGGCATTATCGAATGGTCAACTGATAATCGTAAGTCTTGGTTCTCAGGTCCTGCGGAAATCTCATTTTATAAAGATGATTTTACAGGAAGAGATATTAATGCCCGTATGAAATATAACGGAATAGCAAGTGACAGTAGTTTAGGGGATGAAGCTTTTGTCGAAGCTAGGGCGCGATATTACTTCTTAAGAGCGCCGCGATTCTATTTTGATTTAGATGTCCCTGATCTAGTCGAAGTCGGCTCTACACACCACATTAAAGGAAGCTCTTTCACAAGAACTGAGTCTATTAACGGTAGGACTCAAAACCAATGGGTGTTACCGGATGGGAAAGTAATAAATGATAGTGAATTTGACCTGACATTTAGTGAAAATCTTCTTGAAGGAAGAAACTTTATTCTGACCTACCAAGCTTGGGTAGAGGGGTCAAAGCAAGAGACAATCAACGAGACTAGAGTTCGTGTGAAAAGCTGGACATACGAGTTTCCTGAAATTGAACTAAACATGCCAGCTACAGTAAATTATATGCCTTCTAAACATATTGCATGGGTAGGCTTAGAGCGTCATTTTGCTCCTGACGTCGAGTATACATATGAGCTACTAAAAACACCCGGAGTTGAAGTGTTAAATCAAGATGACGGCAAGTTTACTCTACAGTTTTCCCAAGAAGGAATGAAAAATCTCACATTTAGGGTTACTAACAGCAGGGGACAAAGCAAAGAAGTAAGCCAAATTGTAGAAGTTTTACCTCCAACACCATTAGAAATTGAGATTGTGCGTACATTCAGTAATGAATACCTGAGATATCCATTAGATGTATCACTTAGATCTCGTGTATGGCTTTCACATCCAGATGATAGAGTTTCAGTGTATAAATGGTACTTGGATGGCGAGCTTGTCATGGAAAGTAAGCGTTATAGAGAAAGTATTGGAGATTTATCAGTTGGTAATCATACTATCCGCGTTGATGTTGAAACTGAGTTTGGTCAGACAGGTTCGCAGTCATTTGAAGTGAGCGTGATACCAAATCAGAAACCAACTGGCAGTATTAATATGCATGAAACAGATCAAGTGTTTGAATTACATCTCAACTGTAATGACTCGGATGGTCGAATTGCTGCGACTACATGGCAGTTAAATGGTGAGTTACTAACGCATTCTCATAATATTATCCAATTCAGCAAGGATAAGCTAAAAGGTACAAATTATGTTGTAGGTAGATGTTATGACGATAGTTTTGAATACATAGATATCACTCAGACAATTCATTAAATGATATGTGAATATGGCAGCTATTTTGACTGCCATATTCATAAAAAATGAACAACCTTTGATTGGGCTCAAATGTAGCTGAAAGGTTGAAAATTATTGAAGAATACTTATTCCAATACCACCAACAAACACACAGCCTGTGGTTTTTGGTGTTTATTTAACATACTATGTTGGAATTGGGTGTAAACTAGGTGTTGTATGCCATTTGAGAAACGTCATAAGCCTGTGCGTAGACGGCCTGTTTCTGACGCGGTAAAGCGGCTTGAAGCAAGCAGAAAAGGCGCAGGGAAAATAGAAAGCAAAGCGCAGCTAAAGCACATACTTGCTAATGCTAATCGTGGTGAAACCGCAGAGAGAAACGTGGCTTTAATTTGGTTCTTGTTCGGCTCATTAACGCGCATTGGTGAAACTTGCCAGTTGCTAGTTAAAGATGTTTTTACTAAATCAGGCGAGCTGAAATCTATTTTTAGAATGAAAGCTGATTACACCAAAACCAATCAAAGCCGTGACTGTGCTTTAGTTTTAAAGCAACAAAGGCAAGCCATTTTAGCTTGGCGTGACAGACGCATTAAAGATAAAGCCATGCTGTCCCTTGACGGTAGTTATGGCGGGTTAAATGGTGACAGCCCTCTATTTTTAGCTAAGAGCGGTAAGCGCTGGGTAACTTTGTCTTTTAACGTCAAAAAGTATCAAACTCAAGACGGGCAAAAAGAAACGCTAGTTTGCTCAAGCATGGAGAACTACGTTAGAAACCTGTTTAAGAGTTGCGGCTTTAAACAGGGTTCAAGCCACTCAGGGCGTAAAAGTACCGCCAGCCTACTATCTGATGCTGGTGTCGATTATGACGTTATACAAATGGCTATAGGCCATGTTAGTGATGATATGACTGATACATACATCATCCCTGATCCACAGCGATTAACTGATGCACTGAATAACTTGTATAAGTCAGTGCCGCCACTAGGAATAAAAGAATAAATGATCTTAGAAGGACATTAGCCAGTTGAAAAAATTTAAGTTTATAAACAATCAATCAAAAAAAGAGTTTCTAGCGTTGCCCGATAAAATTCAAAAGCGCTTTGCAAATGATTTAAACGCTATTTGTCAAAACAAAGAGCCATTTAGCAAGTTTAAGCACTTAAAGGAAAGTGTAGGTATAGGTGCGGTTGAGCTGATAGAGAACGGCAGACCCGCATATCGAACGATTTACGTTGCAAAGTTTGCTGACACTGTTTTTATTTTACACTCATTTACCAAAACCACTAACGGGGTAGACAAACAGGCAATGGACACAGCGAAAAAGCGCTACAAACTCATGCAAAAAGAATTGAACAAATAAATTATATCAAAACTTGTATATATATCAGTGCTGATATATAGTGTTTATAAGTTAAGCAATAAGGTTGTTAATATGACTCTTGAATACTCAAATATCTTTGATGCAATAACCGAAGATAAAGCAGAAGCCTCTGAATTACAGACGCGCTCAGATCTGATGATTGTTATTCGTGACATTATCAATGCTAAAAATTGGTCACAGGCCGATGCAGCTGCTCAATTAGGGCTAACGCAACCTCGCGTGAGCGATTTAGTTAATGGGAGAATTGAAAAGTTCAGCATTGATAAGCTAATGACTTGCTTGTATCGCATAGGTTTTCGTTTTAAGCCTGCATTTGCTGATAATCAATTAACAATGGCTGTAGAAGCAGTTACAACTAACTAATGATTGGAATGCGGCCATATGGATTTAAAAATTATAATCAATTTCGACAACAAGCCATTGTTGGAGCAATCGGAACTCGCAAACTCTATTATGCATTGTTACTTTCAGAATCAGAATGTGATTGCCTCCGAAGCACTTAATAGCTGTGAAGAAAAGCTGTTTATTGAAGAGGAGTGTATGAGCAATGAGCTGGCAAAGCACTGGCTTATTGCTAGTGATTTAGCATTTGTGGCTGTGTGTGGTGGGATTGCTGAGATAACAGACCGCTACACTATAAGTTTTGTGGAATAAAGATGGTTGAATTTCTTAATGAATATTGGGCTTGGACGTTAATAATAATTATTATTCTCTGCTCAAATGTACTTAATCTAACGGTATTTGCTGATAAGGATGTAAGGTCGGCTAAACATGAAATTGATGAAGCTGGCATAGGTGCAACGGAAGATAAAGCAATAAACAGTAGCTTAAAATGGCGCAGGAGATCCTCGACTCGATTGATGTGGTTTTTATGTTCAATACTATTTTTCATATCAATAATTTTTTAATATTGGAAAGACGGAGTAAAAAATGGAAATTACACTTGGGGTTATGACTGTAATAATAGCCGCTTTGATATTTGCATTATATAAAGCTCATGAAATTAGAAAAGCAGATATAGAAACATTACTAGCTTTGAATTATCTTGAGTTTGAATGTTTGCAAATTTTAGTTGCTAATGATGGAGTGGCTAGCAAAGATAAATTCAAAGAATATCATTACAAAACACTTAATGATCTCGCAGAAGAATATGATGTTTTAATTAATTCTGACGGTGATGTTACAGGTACGTATTCAAATATTTTTTTAACAGATAGGAATAAGAAATCTGCTTCATACGCACTTGGCAATAAACCTAAAGTTAGCCCAGATTCTGAACTTCACTTATTAAGCATCAGGCGAGAACCAACTGTTTAAAATCTTTAAGAAAATTACGAGTTGGAATAAGGTAATGATGGCCGCTAAAAAAGCAGTTAGCGAATTGCAGTGAATCGATTAATTGAAATGGGATAGTAAATTATGGCGAACGAAGAAAATCCTACCAAATCAACCCCTGAAAAGGACGATGATAATTTCTTTATTAGAAATATCCATCTATTGATCGCTGTGTTTTGGGGTCTATGCGCTCTAGGATTATATTTTTATAAATAAAAGTTTATATTAGAGTCTAATTGGAGTTGATTATCAAAGGAGTAAAAGATGAAATTCGTTCCTAGTAGTTTAAGCCCAATTCCAGAGAAAGGTCCACTGAGCGAGCATTATATAAATTTAAAGTTTAATTTATTAAAAGAACATCATTCCAAAATTGAAAATTTATATAAAGAAGAAAAAAGTGAATATGAAAAAGAAGCTTTGGAGGAAGAGGCACGGTTTGGTGAAAACCAAGATGGCGAGCCCTATTGTTCAGATTATTGGATTTACCTCAGGGAATTAGAAGAAACTCACTTAAGGCTTCATAGGTATTCTATGATACTTGCAACGTATGCTTATGTAGAAACTAGCTTTGATAAGTTATGTTTCGAAATTGAGGAAAGACTTAATTTGCCTATTTCGTATAAGGACTTAAAATCTGATGGGTTGACTCGCAGTGAGTGTTACATAGACAAAGTTACAAAAGTAAAAGTTAATATGCCTTCCCATATATGGGAAAAAATAACCACATTGCAAAAACTTAGACATTGCATAATTCATTGCTCTGGTGACTTATCCAAATTGAGAGAAGAACAAACAGAAAAACCAAAGAAAACGACTAGAAACACAGCCCTAAACACTGATGGGTTAGGAATACTGGATAAAGATTTTTTGTTAGTTGAAGAAAAATACATATCACAAATATTTGAAGATGTAAGAGAATATCTCATTTCCATATCAAGCCGTGTATATAAAGATCTTGCATCTACGCCATTAAATTAATATTGGAATACACGCTTTTGCCAGTAGCGTTATATAAAGGGCTACTCACAAAGGCAAACAATTGGAGTTCTTGTATCGTATGAAACGTATTGTACGTTTCATACGATACATATAAGTAACAATTTTAAATAAGGGAGCTAGTCATGAAGAAATTGATTGTGGGTATTTGGCTACTTTTATTTATTGCAGCCATAGAGTTAGGGCTATCAATTCCATCCTCATATCCACATGCAACTGTGATAATTGAAGACTGCAAAAAAGATTCAGGTTTTTGCAAAAATACTGGCGTATTAGAACTAAGTTTTACTGGTACTTATAGAATGCAATTAGATCATCAAATTCATCTTGAAATGGATAAGAATGATTTAGTGAATAATGATGCAAATATTTTTAATTTTAAAAGCGCATTCATAAGAAGTACGCCTGTAATCATTCAGAAATGAATTTATATCACCAATATCAAAATTATTAATCGAGTTGGAATAAATATAAGGAGAAATCATGGCAAAATATGAAGTAGCGGGTTTTGATATTCAAGTTAAAGATAATGGCAATGGTGTTAACAACATTTATTTAACTATTAACACCTCAAAGAAAAAATTGTCATACCGAATTTGGAAAGATGAAAGATATCCTGATTTATTAACTATTGGAAAATATCTTGAGGATGGCTTGAAATTAGCAAAATCTACATCAGCTAAAATTGAGGTGTCAGATTACAGAGAAAGATTATATGTCTTCTTTAAGTTACCTGAACAAGACCAACATCAGTTTAGTGCAGAAAAATTAGATCAATAATTGGAGATAGGGAATGAAAGTAAAACTAAGTTTTGAAGAAATTGAATTAGTCAGTCGCTCTTTGATGTCACATCGTTGGAAGGTCGAGAATGGCGAACAAGGTCAAAATCATCCTGATTTTTCAGCTACGGCTCGTCTTATGGATAAGTTAGCTGTAAACCATGATGGCGCAGAGTTATCTTTTTTACCAAATAAGAAGTAACAAACTAACATTAGAAATAAGATGGAAACGCTAGAACACCTCAAAAGGGGAGATATTTTAATAAATATCAACCAATCCAGTGATTGTATTTCTTTCCTTGAAATAGATGTTGATTCGCTTGCTGAATACATTGTGGCGTCTTCTAATAGCAATGGAAGACACTTAATCATAGGTAGTGGACGCACAGAAACTATTGGTGTAGAACCAGAATCGTTTCGCGCTATATTTGCTCAAGCAAAGTCACTATGCAGCGGAGTAGATGTTAATTTAGAGTTCATTACTAACATTAGAATGACGACATACTCACTTGGAGTTATTACAGTACAGCCTTCAATCAAACTGGCGAGTGTTCAGGGTGTTGTATATGAGCTCGAAAATAACACACCTCGATTAATGTCTGAACCTCAGATATTAACAAAAATTGGACTTGGGATAGATTCGGAACTGATTAACTCACTGGCTGGTGACATTGCCGTTCAATCGAGGATTATTGAGAGTCTGCGAACAGAAATTGAAATAGCATCTAGCTGTAAAGGGCAATGGAAAGGCTGGGTAATTGCCGCGCTGATTGGTTTTTTTATTTCCGAACTTTTTAAGCTAGTTCTTGGCTTATCATAAGATTGGGATAATTTGTTATTTAATTGAAAGAAAAAGCGATAGGTTGTTATCAGCCATTTCATTGATTACAAGGAATGTTATGCACCAAACATTTAGACAGACAGATTCAGGTGACGGGTTTCTATATCACTACACCTCTTTAGAAACTGTGTGCACACATATATTGCAAAAAAAACAACTTTTATTGAACAGCTTTGGAAAGGCTAATGATCCTCAGGATGCCAAAGATTGGTTCTTAAGCCCTTTTACAAACGCACAGGATAAGTATGATTTAAATCAGGTGCTTAAAGCGTCAATGGAAATGAATAAAATTATCCGGATGACTTGTTTTTCACAAGGTAAGGCGGTGTTTGAACCTAATAAACCTATATTGGATATTAATAAATGTGGCTTTTGTAACCCACAAATGTGGCATTATTATGGTGATAAAAATAAAGGCGTTTGCTTGGTTTTTGATAAACGAAAGCTGCTAGATAACTTCAAATCTCAATACGGAATCATTTCTAAATCAGATAGTGTTGACTATGTTAATCGGTCCTTAGGGTTTTCTAATGTAATGCCAGAGTATCAATATATACCGGAATTATACGATGAGATAGGAGCTTACGAGTATTGCAAAAAAGAGCTCATAAATAATAAACGGGCTGATTACTTACTATTTCAAAAGTCCGAGGCGTGGAGTAATGAGGCGGAATTCAGATTGATTACACTTACAGAGCAGAAGCAAGGTGTTTTCTTGGATATTAAAGACTCCCTTAGCATGATATGTTTTGGATCTAATACGACAGTCGAAGATATTGAAAAGGCATACCATTTAAAGCATTCGCTTGGCTTTAGAGGTTGTAGTCTTGGAAAGGTTTTCTGGAGAAATAGTTCGCCTTTTTTTGTTGAAGGAAGGCATGAAATTAAAAGACGAACAGAGGGAATTATCAATTTTCAATAATCATTGGAATACGAACACGAGGCGATAATCGACGTCAGTATCACCAAGCTACCTAGTATAGCTAATGGTTGATTATTAATTGAGTGATGCTCGATGGTTTTGGAGCGCATGTGATTCGGTTTACATCAATTCTCTAACAGCCTCAATTTTATTTAATGAATATAAAAGGGTAGTTTATGAGTGATACCTCACAAGATAATAGTTTTTCGCTATTAGGAAATGACGTTTTAGTTTACTTACTAAAAACGTCCATCGCAGGTTTTTTCCTTGGTGTCAGTACTTATGGAGCTCATTTATTCATTGAGCTAGGCAATGAATCAAAAGCAGTCGCGATGGAAGTGCAAGCAACTGCAAAAATCAACCACTATACTGAATTAAAGAAGTTAGCTGAGAGTGATGAAGGTTTAGAGTTGTTAAGCACTTTTAATGATAAGTATAAGCTCCCATATGAGCTTGCTATTGAAGAAAAAGCGGTAGCTCAAAAAGCTATATCCCAGGCGAGTGTGAATATGGATCTGGTTAACAGTTTTATTAAGCTCTTATTTACTGCTTCATTTGGTGTGTTTTTTATAAGCGGTGCGATTTTGGCATGTCGAAGTGATGAATTTAACAAGGGGAAGTTTACATTTACCCTCAAAAATACTGAGATAGACTTAGTTAAAAGCTTACTTGATAAGGAAGTTAAAACAGTTAATAACGACCCAGAACCATGCGCTGAACGTGCAAAATTCCTTAATGAGCTTCTTAAAAAGTTTCAAAAATAGCAATGAAAGTGATGACTTTATAACCAATACTCCAAATAAAAAGATAGATGAACTGGTTAAACAAGGCCATGCTGTAGTAACCCAAACTTCAGCAGACCTATTCGGTTCGGACAAAGTAGAAAGTACGTTCATTGTTTCAGCTCTTGAAGCCTATGAAATTTGAGCCAACAAAACCTATAAGTGTAAACCATTTGGATTTGTTGACTGAGAAAACAGAACCAACTGTTGTAGTAGAACATGATGGTAGTGTTCTACTCTCTTAAATTGATGAGGTATTAAAACTTTAATTAAACAAGCACATTTAAGACGGGACATGTTTCAGTTACAAAAAAGGTAGCCTCAACCAAAGGCTACCTTTTTTTTATACTAGAGTTCTTTGGAGGAGACTTTAGTATGTCGTTAATGTACCACAAATATTCTCTTAATCGCCAAAAAAAGTTCAATACGAAAGAAAATTTCAGAATTACTCAAAAATCCCACTGTAGAATTTATTTACCTTCTCACAAAAACTGTTAGCTATGAATAGCGTAAAATTAAAAAGCACAATCATAGTCTGCCTTACACTACTAGGCTTATATGGGTTAGCGGAATTATTTTTTGCTCGCTTCACATTTTCATTTCCTACCTTTCAAGATCAATGTTTGTATGCTCGCATGTTCATAGTCGACAAGCGCGATAAGGATATTAAAAGGGGAGATTTAGTTGCATTTAAATTTAACAAGGAAGATAAAAATTTTGATAAAGGGTTGAGCTTTATAAAAATTGCAGCCGGTGTTCCAGGAGATGAAATCAAATACTCGCCAAATGAAATGTTTGTAAATCGAGTCGAATCCAAAATTGCTGGAATGACGCATGCCATTAATTTCTTACAGTTAAGCCCAAAAGATTATGAGCGACAAATCACCTTGAATGAAAATGAATTCTTTATGGTTGGTGAGACTATTTATAGCTATGACAGCAGGTTTTGGGGGCCAATAAATGAAGAGGACATTTTGGGGAAAGCATATGCAATTTTTTAAGTCGATAGTTTTGCTTTGTGCGTTTTCAGTTTCGGTAAGTGCCAATCAAAATAACGAATATGATGTTTCTAGTTTTCAAGACGCTGCGAATAAAGCTGTCGAGAAAGCCAAAGAAAATGGGTGGTTAAAAGATATAGATAAGCCAACAATTCAAGAAAAAGATATAGCTTTAGCCAAGTCAATTGCAGATCAGGCTGTTGTTATTTCCAGTGATACAATGAAGAGAGCGCTTCCACAACAAGAAAATAAAATTGATTTATTAGAAGGTACAGATGGCGCTATTTTCGTAAGTTTCTCAATGCCCAGAAGAGCACTTATTGATGCCTTCAAAGTGGCCAAAGAGCATAACTTAACAATTTTATTTAGAGGGTTAGAAAAAGGGGCTACACACATATCATCGACGATGAAGCTTATTCAGAAATTAAGTGCCATATCAAACGTAGAACCAAATGTAGGAATAAACCCACTTAGATTTAAAGAGTTTAATGTAACCGGTGTACCAACTATCGTCATAAGAAATGGTAATAAGCATCTTATTGCTCCGGGCACATTGAATGCGCAATATGCAAAAGAGCAGTTTGACCAAAAACAAGGCGATTTCAAGTTAGAACCATTAGGTCAATTATTTAATATTGACGAACCTGACATCATAGAGCAAATGAAAGCTGCAGCAGGCAAGATTGATTGGTCTGAGAAGCAACGTTTAGCAAAAGAAAGGTTCTGGAAGAAATATAAAACTTACCCTCTCCCAACGTCAGAAGAATCTGTAGTGGTCAACTAAT
>NZ_JAGJEJ010000031.1:0-26336 GCF_018101025.1 Pseudoalteromonas sp. MMG006 | reverse complement strand
CACTTTGTTTTAAACTTTCTTTTCAGAAGTTTCAAAACTGAAGTTTTATTTAACTCTCTGAGCCGCTGCTGCCTTGCTATGCGTTGGCGTTTCCCGTCTCAGTGGGGTCGCATTATAGGGAGATCCGAAAACAGATCAACCCTTTTTTTAGATCTTTTTACTGTTCGAACAAAAATACAGCAAAACACGGTAAAACCTCATTAAAACAGCCATAAGCTGATGCTTTTTTACACTCTTCTTTATTATTTAATACAAATATCATTGCTATGTTCAATTAAGACGTTAAGATAGCAAGCTCACAATGTTAAATTAATGTTTATTTCCTGTTTATTGGTAGATCTAAAATGAAATTACCCGATCAAAAATCTTTTATCTTCTCTGTTATTCTTGCTGTAGTTGGTTTTGTTATTGTTGAGTTTGCTTTAGGCAGCTTAGCTTTAAGCCCTGCACTACTATTTGGTGCTGGTTTATTAATAGGTGCAATTGCTATTGCTGCAATGTCACCTGAAGGTGTTGAAGAAACCGAAGTTAAAACGAAAACACTTTATGTTGGCAACCTACCTTATCGTGCAAACGAAGGTGTGGTTCGTGCTTTGTTTGAAGAACAAGGTAAAGTGTTTAACGTACGCCTATTAAAGGATAAAAATACTGGCAAGCGTCGCGGCTTTGGCTTTGTTGAAATGGCGCAAGCAGATGCAGATAATGCAATTGCTAAGCTTAACGACAGTGAGTTTCAGCAACGTACTTTAAAAGTACGCGAAGCAAAGCAAAAACAAGAAGATGATTCTAGTGCTCTTCGTACTGAGACGGATCAATCAGTGTAACTAGCTTTATTGCTAGCTTATCACTATTAATATCAGCCGTTGCATAGTAATGCAGCGGCTTTTTTATGTCTGAAGGTTTATTTGCCAGAAGGTTTGATTGAGCTAGTAGGAAGTGAACTCTATTTGCTATAGCTTGACCCGAATCTAATAACTGCACATCTCCTTTAAAGCATTCCCTAATAGGGTTGGCTAATATAGGGAAGTGCGTACAGCCTAATACAAGCACGTCAGTATTTTTATCTACTTTTAGGCTATCAAGCTCTTGATGGAGTTTGATCGTGTCTAAAGTTTGTGTGTAAAAATACTGCTCAGCTAAAGCAACCAACTTAACGCTGCTATATAAGTTAACCGTTACATTACGTGCGTGTTCAGTAATTAAAGTTTTTGTATAGGGGCTTGTGACTGTAGCAGGCGTTGCCAATAGCGCTATGTGATTAGTATGAGTAAGCTCTGCTGCAGGCTTTATTGCCGGTACTACACCCACAATAGGAATAGAGGTAATTTTACGTACAGCACTCAGTGCCGACGTTGAAGCCGTATTACACGCTATAACAATTAAATCAACACTCAACTTGTTGCTATTAATAAAATGGATTAATGAATATAAGCGATTAATGATTGTCTGCTGGGACTGCGCTCCGTAGGGAAGTAGTGCGTTATCCATAAAATAACTGTACTGAGCATCAGGAATGCTTTGCTTTATATGCTCAAGTACAGTGGTGCCACCAATACCTGAATCAAAAACCATTATATGCGCTGACAAACAACTGTTCCCACTAAACGTTAAGAACGGCAGTTTGCCATGAGGTATTTATAAAAGAAAGTAGTTTAACTTTGCTGAGTTTCTAAATCAGCGAGATCATCTGCCGCTGTGTTTAACTGATTTAAATTTTCGAACATCGATTTAGTGTAATCAACTAGCTTATCGATTTCTTGTTGATCTTGGTTTAACCATTGTAAGATCCCAGCAAGTTGGTTTTGTAAGCCTAACTCACCTGCTTTTTCAAAAGCATTTCTTAGATCATCGTTAAAAGGAGCTAATGTATCAGCGATTTCTTTTTCTGGAGCAGGCTTATACTCTTCGTAGCTCTTAACTGTTGCAACCGTTTTTGTTTGACGTAAATCCATAGAAAAAGCCACCAGCTGTTCACTACCTAAACTTAACTCTTGCGCTTGTTCAAATGCTTTATCTAAATCACCACCAAAAAATGTTGAGCTTACATTTTGTAAGTCTTCCATCATCGCATTAATTGCATCTTGCTCTTGTTCGTTTAATTCACCATTAACCGACATTGAAAAAGATACCTGCCGAGATTGCGATGACGAACTTACATATGATTCGCTATCATTGGTTCTGCTATAACCGCTAGCTGATTGGGACTCGTATGCATCGGCAAAGCTTATGCTTACTTCATCACCTTCGGCAGTTGTAAACTTGTACTGAGCATCACTGCTCATACTTACATATTGGCCTTGACTTATACTTACACTGGCAGGTTGAGGGTTAAATAACGACTCCTCTAATGTATCTATACCGTCGTATATACCCTCTTGTGATTTTTTAATACCTTCTTCCATGTCGTCATTAAAAATTCCAGTGCCTTTAAGCTCGTCAACGGCATCATCAATACCCATTTGTACTCCTTTGCGCGCTTCGCCAAGCATATTCTTAAGCTTGTCATCGTCAGCGCCGTTTGCTTTTGCCTTATTAACGGCGCCACTCACAAAGTCGAGTACATTTTTTACTATTTCATCAAAATCAAATAGTGATTTCTCTGCTTTTTTTTCTTGAACGGGTAAGCCTAGCTGCTCAGCCATTTTATCGCCGAGTACTTTTGCAGCAAGCTCTCTGCCTCGTTGTTGATAGCTATCTTGAGGAGACTCAATTGTAGGCTGCTGAATATCAGCCTTATTATTGAATTTATTGACATTACTGTTTGGTGTAAAGTTATAGTTACCTATTTTCATAAACTGTCTCCTATGCTTGCGTAGCTCCTTATCGGCCAGCGCAAATAAAACTAAAGTTAAGCGAGTAAAAAAACACCATTAACTCTAACCAAAACTAGACAAATACACAGCGCACCCTACAATAACGCCGATAAACAGATCTTAGATAAGGTAGTAGCGTTAATGGCAGTTATTAAAATAGATACCACACAGTACCAAGCGCAATTAAGTGAAAAAGAGCAGCGTATAAGTGCACAGTTTCGACGTTTTGGTGTGGAGCAGCTAGAAGTATTTAGCTCAGAGCCAACTAACTACCGTCAACGCGCAGAGTTTAGAGTATGGCACGATGGCGACGATCTGTTCCATATTATGTTTGATCAACAAACAAAAGAAAAAATTCGCGTAGATACATTTGATCCTGCGGCCCCTCTTGTAGGTGAAATCATGCAGGTGATGATTGAAAATCTTAAACCATGTGAGATTTTACGCCGCAAGCTATTTCAAATAGATTACCTATCAACCCTAAGCGGTGAAATTTTAGTGAGCCTGCTTTATCACAAACCACTAGATGAGCAGTGGCTAACTGAAATAAAAGCACTTAAAGAAAAACTAAGCAGCAAGTACAAAATTGATTTTATTGGCCGTGCCCGCAAACAAAAAGAAGTACTTGGTGATGACTTTGTTACTGAGCGTTTAACTGTTAACGGCCAAGAGCTTATTTACCAACAAGTTGAAAACAGCTTTACTCAGCCAAATGCTAAAGTAAATATTAATATGCTTGAATGGGCACAAGACTTATGTAAACCACTTAAAAATGATTTATTAGAGCTTTATTGCGGTAACGGTAACTTTTCTATTGCACTGGCGGGTTCTTTTAATAAAGTACTAGCAACTGAAATATCTAAATCGTCTGTTCACTCTGCTCAGTATAACATTGCCAAAAACAATGTAGATAATCTCGATATTATACGTATGTCGAGCGAAGAGTTTACTCAAGCAATGAATGGTGAGCGTACTTTCTCTCGTTTAGAGGGCATAGATTTAAAAAGCTACGACTGCCAAACCATATTAGTTGATCCACCGCGCGCAGGCATGGATGAGTTAACGTGTGATTTAGTGGCTAATTACGAAAACATAATTTATATATCTTGTAATCCAGAAACCCTTGAGCGTGATCTTGATCACTTGACTCGTACGCATAATGTTAAGCGCTTTGCGATATTTGACCAGTTCCCTTATACGCATCACATTGAGTCAGGTGTTTTCTTACAGCGTAAATAACCAACCAAAGTTAAAGTGCCAGTACTTTTATAAGTGCTGGTATTTGTTCTTCACTAAACACTTGAATCCCATTCTTCATTAATAATGCTGCAGTTAAACCTAGACCTTCGATTTTTACTCCGCGATGCTTTCCATCATATATTGTATTTCGTCCGCAAGAAGGGCTCGATTCTTTAAGTAGAGCAAAACGAACTTTATTTTTTTACACACTTCTAGCGCTATATTAGCCCCAGTTTGAAATTGCTCTGTTACATCCTCTCCTGAATTAGTAATTACTCTCCCCTGTATTATTTCAGCAGGAGCTCTAGGAGTAGATAGGCCACCAACAACTTCAGGACAAAAGGATATTATTTTCTTATTACTTTGCCATACCCGTAATTGTGGATGCTGTAATGTTTGTCCTTTTCCATCATAACGAACAGGCTGCCCTAGCAAACAACTCGATACTAATATTTTTTCCATTGCTACATCCTTATAAAGCAAAAAAGCTCCCTGAGGAGCTTTTTTAGTTTTAGCAAAACTTACTTGTTTGCTAGGTAATTAATTAATTTACCAATGTCTTCTGGGTCAGTAACACCCGACTCTCGGCCAAGGTTCAATTTGTACTTACCATTTACAATAAATGTAGGTACGCCACGTAGGGCGCCTTTTTCTTTAAAGTAATCTTGGTCGCGCTTCATTTTTGAACTTAAAGTACGTACTGAGAAGCTTTTAAAAAGTTTATCAAACTTATCGCCATCTACACCTTGCGCTACAAATATATCTTTTACATCAGCAAGCTCATTAAACTTAGCACGCTTGGTATGAATGTGATTAAAAATAGCAGAGATAATTTTATCTTTTTGTGGAAGTACTTCTGCTGTCGCGAGTGCTTGGCTCATCATTTGTTGGTTTTCTGGGTCACGAACACCCACAAAATCCACATGACTCTTTTTAAACTTAACGTTTTTATCAAGCTTAGGTTTAAACTCACCAATTAATGCTTCCATGTTATTACATGCAGGGCAGTAAAATGAGAAAAACTCTTTAACCTCTGGTTTTTTAGTTGCACGCTCAGATACCACGTCGTAATGCACGCCTTCTTCATACGTTGCTGCAAAACTAGTTGCTGCCATTGGCAGTAGTACAGCAAGTAAACCCGCTTTAACTAATTTGATCATTATTATTATTCTCCGAGATTAAAGTGTTAGTAAAAAAGCAACTAACTCATCAAGTTCTTGTTGATTTTTGATGGTGTTAATATTTATTTTATATTTATCGTTAACTATAAAAGTAGGCACACCTGTAAGTGCGCCAATTTTTGAATATTTATTTTGTTTGTCTTGCATTGCACGTTCAGCGGCAATAATTGGCATGCTTGCAATGTCTTGATCGAATGTCGCGCTATCAATACCGTTAACTTCAAGCAGCTTTTTAACATCTTTCATTTCAGTTAATGGTGCGCGTTGAACATGAATGCTTTTAAATATTTGATCGCTAATGCTTTGCGCCAGTCCATGTTTTTTACCAATTAAGTAGGCATAGCTCAAATTGCTTTGTGCTTGTGGCGAAACGCCACCCAAAAAGTTTACGTGATTTTTAATAAACTCAGTGCCTTCTGGTAGATTTTTTTCAATTGCTTTAGCAACGGGTTCAAACTTGAAACAATGTGGACAGTAAAATGAGAAAAACTCAGTTACCTGTGGCTCTGCGCTTTTATCTATATCAATAACTGTATATTGGTTATCGGCTTCAAACTGTGCAGCAAGTGCTGCAAATGGTAAACATAAAAGTAATAAACTCAGTTTCAATTTTTTAAGCATTGGTATCTCGTTGTACTTATCTTTAAATAAAATATTATGGCAATAACTTAAGCGGTGCTTCTTGCAGTGCTGCAAGTTGCTCTTTTAGCGCTAAAATTTGTTGCTCCCAGTATTTGTCATCTGCAAACCACGAAAAGTTCCGTACAAAAGCAGGATCGCTCCATCGTTTAGCTACCCATCCCATGTAATGAATAATACGCATCGCACGCAGTGGTTCAATCAATTTGAGTTGAGTGTGGTCAAAATCACAAAACTCTTCATACGCATTTACAAGGGTGTCTAACTGTAACAGTTGCGTAGCCCTATCGCCACTGAGCATCATCCATAAATCTTGAATTGCAGGACCTTGACGGCTATCGTCTAAATCAACAAACATTAACGCATCACCTGCCCACAATATGTTACCTGCATGGCAATCCCCATGTAAGCGAATACTGTGCGCATCTTTATACTGCGTTTGTGCCTGCTCTATTACTAAATCTAAAATAGTATAGAAAGCAGTGCTTATTCCCATTGGCACCAAGTTACTTTTTTGAAGATGAACTTTGGCTGTATGTAAGTATTCTTCACAGGTAAGTGTTGGTCTGTGCGCAAACGGTTTAGTTTTAGCAACTTGATGCATGCGGCCAATTAATCGCCCCATTACGTCGAGCTGATCTAAATTATCCACTTCGAATAAACGACCACCTACACTTGGAAATAACACAAACAAATAGCCTTGGTGTTCAAACAAGCTTTGCCCATTATATTTAACCGGTGCAACGACTGGTACTTCTGCCTCTGCTAACTCAAATGCAAAATCATGTTCTTCTTGAATTTGCTCTTTGCTCCAGCGTTCTGGGCGATAAAACTTTACTACGTAACGCAGGCCATCTTCAGCCTTAAATTGATAAACTCTGTTTTCGTAACTGTTCAGTGCTAATAAACCCGATTCAGCATAAATGCCTACACTTTCTATAGCATCGAGTATTAGGTCGGGTGTTAGGTCAATAAAGCTAAATTTACTCATACTCTTCTTATATAAAATAAAAGCGGGTTATTCACCCGCTTTTGTTAATTGCTATAACTTCCTACCCCTTGGGTAAGCCGATATCACCGTGCTTTGAAAAAGTTACTTGGCTGCGATATCGTTTCGTCAGGTTCACTGACTGGCGAAAGTACAAAGTTAAACTCAGTCATCGGCGCTTTTAAATCATATGGGTCCATGACAAGTGAAAGCGGTACATTATGAGACTGACCAGCTTGCACAGTAAATGATCGCTTACCTATGTATTTAAAGTTATCAAGTCCTTGCACCTTAATGTTAAAGGTTTGCTCATATTGCGCTTTGTTAATCACTTTTAACGTATAAGTGTTTTCTACCAAACCATCAAAGTCGACACGGTATAATTGGTTCCTATCACGGATAATATCAAAGTCCATGGTCTTACGCAGTGCTATATTTGCGACAAGCGCACCCGTAAGCACAACAAGCATGACCGTATAACCAATGATTTTAGCTCGCAGTGGATTCGTTTTATTTTCTGGTGTTTCTAGGTTTCGCTCTGTCGTATACGAAATAAGCCCTCGCGGATAGTCCATTTTATCCATCACACCGTCACAAGCATCAATACACGCACCACAGTTAATACATTCAGCTTGTAAGCCATTACGAATATCTATACCTGTTGGACATACTTGAACACACAAATTACAGTCAATGCAGTCGCCCATTTCTAGGTCTTCGTGGGCAACTTTACGCGAACGTGGGCCACGGCTTTCACCCCTTTTCTCATCATACGTTACGGTGTAGGTATCTTTATCAAACATAGCTGATTGAAAGCGTGAATAAGGACAAATATGTAAACACATAATTTCACGCATCCAGCCAGCGTTAGCATAAGTACATGCAGCAAAGAAAATAATACTTATTAATGCATAACCACCGACGCTAAAGGTGACAAAATCAGGGAGCAGTTCTCTAATGGGTGTAAAGTAGCCTACAAACGAAATAGCGGTATACAAAGAAAACAATACCCAGCTGGAGTGCTTGGCTGTTTTTCGCCAAAATTTGTCAAAATCCATTGGCCGTCGATCGAGTTTTTTACGCTGATTTGCCGTTCCTTCAAACTTTTCTTCAAACCAAATAAAAATAAAGGTCCACACGGTTTGTGGACAAGTATAACCACACCACACTCGGCCATAAAAAGTGGTAACCAAAAATAGCGCAAATGCTGCCAACATAAATATAAACGCAAGAATAGTAAAATCTTGAGGCCATAGTGTTAAACCAAAAATATTATATTTTTGGCCTATCAAATCAAACAATACAGCTTGTTGCCCGTTAAAATTGATCCAGGGTAATGCCATAAAAGCGAGCATACCTAAAAAACCAATACGTTGCCTGAGTAACTGATGAAGGCCTTTTACAGCACGCACATATATACGATTTCGGGGATTAAACCTGTCATCATCTCGGCTTAAATCCGGCTTTTGGATTTTTACCTCTGCAGGTATATTTTTTACTTTAATTTGCTTGTCCATCGAAGTTCCTCAACGCCGCTTGGAAATAAAAATTCAGCAATACTCAAGTACTCTATAACTAAAGCGTGCACGTTACATGCTTGGCATATTTAGGTGAATAAGTAGCCTCTTGAATAGTTTCAGATATTTCAGAAATATCTGACTGCTGTTAGCTATTATAACAATATTGGCTAAAATTACTGACTTAGATTGCTAATAATTTATTCATCTCAGTTACTTGCTTTTAAAATGCAGTTTATTACACTGCATGGTAATTTAACCCTATTTAGATCAAGGTTTACGTATCCATGAAAAAATTTATTATATTGGTAGTGCTGATCCTTGCCTTTTTCACTATTGACCACCCTTTAATAAAAGAACCCCGTGAAAAGTTATTAGGAGAAGGCATTGGCTTTTTAAGTGATGCCAGCAAAATAAACAGAAGCCCTGCAGCAAACATGGCTAAAAATAGAATAGCTGCTCAATTAAAGCTTTCTGAATCTGAGCACGAATACATAGAAAAAACATTTACTACTGATGATTCAGTACAGCTTTTTCATTTGCGTTACTGTCGTGAGCGCGATCTTAACTTGTATTTTTACGATGAGCGTTTAAACACTGTGTGTAAAATAGTTTCTGAAGCTTTAGAGCAAAAGCGAGCTAAGTAATGGATTTTTCTAATTTGAATAAGAAAGCCAGCGACTCGTTTTATAAACAACGCAATATGCTCAAGCAATTAGCACAGGGTAAAACGCTTAAGTGTGAAAAATGTAATGGAGTTTTAACGCTTGATCTAGCCACCAGCGAATCTGGTAAAGGCTTAGTAAAGTGTAAGAAAGGCTGCACTGATATAGCTTTAGAACTAGGCGCTTAGATTAAGCGCCTAAAAAGTTAAGCGAATTACTCGTCCCAACTATCATCTGTGATTAAACCACTATTAATAGCAACCACTTCTATAAGCTCTGCAAAACCTAATGCAAAATCACCCATAGATTCATACTGATATTGGCACAGGGCGTCTGAGGTCATATTATT
The DNA here is from genome assembly GCF_018101025.1 of Pseudoalteromonas sp. MMG006. Lineage (NCBI taxonomy): Bacteria > Pseudomonadati > Pseudomonadota > Gammaproteobacteria > Alteromonadales > Pseudoalteromonadaceae > Pseudoalteromonas > Pseudoalteromonas sp. MMG006. The sequence continues at coordinate 16,945 of NZ_JAGJEJ010000031.1, read as the reverse complement.
TTGCTGGGCAATTTGCGTTACTGCTTGCTGATCAAGTGCAAAAAAGCTAAGCGTACTAAGTGCGCTTTCTAGCGCTTGTTTAAACTCGGTATCTAACTCTGGGGCATTTAAAAGAGGCTCAGCATACGCTTTTGTCGCCACTAAAAAACCTTCGCTCCAAGGCTTACAAAACTCAAGGTTAAACTCTACTGGTAACTTGTATCCAGTTTCAAACACTTGCTCACTAATTTTATGATAAAGCGCCATGAATAAAAACAGCATCTCTTCGTCTAGGTCGTTAGCTGTGTTTGGTAGTATTTGTGCAAGCCATTCGTGTACATCAAGTGGGCTGGGCGAACAAATAACGCCAAATAAATAACCTTCGCTTTGCTCAAGGGTCATAGCTTGAGGCTGAGTGTTTAAAAACGTGCTGAGCTGCTTTGCATGCAACTCAGTAAATTGGGGTATTTGCATTAAAACTCTTTATATTAAATCAATTAAAAATTGAGCGGGTAGCGACCTTGGTTATCTGGTCGGCCTAAAAACTTAACCGCATCATGTACATCTTTTGGTAAGCTGGCATCTGGTTTTACATAACCGGCGACACTAAAATCAAAATTAGCTTTAAGTGTAGCATCTGCTTCAAGGCCTAACGTATTATCTGGGTCAATTAATATAGCTACATCACCCGACTTACAGCTTAACTTGCCTCCAAGAGGGCCTATATTGAACCAGCCATTTAACCCTTGTACATCAATATTTGGACTCGCTATTTCACCCTTTAACGATTCGCAATAAGGGGCACCCGAGCTATATTCTTCAAGTTCTAATATTACGCGACCTTTAGCTGTTACTGGCAATGGTAGCTGTATTCTACCCATCGCACGCTCAACCGTTGAGCGAACTAAACCATCGGTTACTTTTACTTTGTTATTAAATAACCCATAACTTATGTCGGCATATCCTGAAATATCACTACGTTCACGCGCATTACCAAATTTAATATTTGCGTTTAACTTACCAGTAAATAATTGCCAGCCTGCTATATCCCACCGTACATTATTTAGTTGCTCGCCTTCAAAGCGTACTTGCATCATTTGCCCTTCCCACACAGTACCAACAGTTTGGCCAATTTCTAACTGTTTAGGCAAGTAAGGCTTTGCTATATCAAGCGCTATGACCGCCGGTAATTTAATAATACAAAACACAATAAAACTGACTAAAAATACAGCCGATAACATTATTATTTTTTTCATTAATTAATTCTCTAATACCAAGCGGCTTACACGTACATAACCCGATTTGTCGTCACGGCTTAAATCTAAATTTTCAATTTTTAAACCATGCTGATTTACAAGTTCGTCTAACCATTCGATTAGTTGATTAAACTCTACAGAGTCGAGCGTTAAACGAAGTGACCCCGTACTAGGCTGCATTTTACTAATATCTATTTGATAACGACCACGTGTAGAGTTAACAACTTGGCTTAAGTTTGTATTGCTCGCTACGCTAGTATTGCCCGCCGCTTTTAGCTTTACTATGCTCTCGTCAACCCAAACAAGAAGCGCTTGTTGTTTTATTTGTGACTGTTGCGCTTTTTCTATTGCGTTATTTAATGGTCTAAATATACCCATAACTAAAACAAAAATAATAAATACGCCACCAGCGACCATAACTAATTGCTGCTCTTGCTCTTTTAGTGAGCGCCAATATTGCATTAACTGCTTTTTCATACCGCACCTCGCAGTTTAATTTCGCCCACAACATAATCACCGTCGTTATTTAAAGAGCCTTGCTCAACGGTTAAACCTTGTTTTTCGAGTATGGTTTTAACTTTGCCAAATGTTTGAAAGTCTTTTGCTCTAGCGCGAATACGCAGCTCATTTCGACGCTTATCGTAGCGCAGAGTTTCTGGGGTAAATTCGCTCACCTGAGAAAACACATCAACCAAATTTGCGGTTAAGTCTAAAAAGCCAGCTTCACTTGAACCTTGCACTCTATCAAGTGCGCCTTTTATTTGGCTTTTAATTAAGTTAGGGCGAACTTTTACGCCAGGAAACGCTTTTTTATATCTATCAACCACTTGCGCTTTAGCTATCTCTAGTTCCGAGTTGAGTTGGTGCAGCTCTATTGCTTTAATTGCAACCGTAGAGACTAGCGCAACGCCTGCAATAATTGCTGCGCCTTTCCAGTATCCCCACCACAATGAACTTTTCTTTTTAAGCTGATAAAGGCCTTGGCGCAAATTAAATTTAACGCTATCTAATTGCTTTGCAAATAAAGCTAAAGGCAAGTCGTATTCATTGGTTTGTGCGTGTAGGTTAACACTTTCAGGAAAATGATTCGCAGGGCTAAAATGTTTAATGTTTGGATTGCCTAAAGCCGTTAAATAATTACTTAACCAACTTGGTTCAACCGCACTAATATGCCATTGCCCTTGTTTAAATAACCACTGGTTATTAAGTTCAATAGCAGTGGCCTCACCTTCATCTCCCGCAGGGAGTAACAGTGCATCTGGTAATATTTTATAAACAGATAAATCATGCTCTGCAAATAACGCAAGCCATTGTTCAAACCACTCACGATCGGTCATTGCTACACGTATGGCATGTTGCTCGCCAAGCATCGTTGGCTCGCCTACTGCTATAAATAAGTCATCTACATCACAGGCTATATCTTCTTCAAGCATGTACGGCAACGCTTGCTCAAGTTTACGGTTCCACTTTGTGGGTAAGGCAACTGTCTTTAATTGCACTTGGTCACTAGGTAGTAAAACGATAACTTCTCTGCTTTGAGCTTTTTCACTTAACTCATTTAAGTGGCTTGCATTGGGTAATTCACCACTGGCTATTATTTCTTGTTCTTGTGGTGAGTATATTAACCAGTTAAGCAATTCTTGTTCGGTTTGACCCGTGCGGATCAACAGTATTTCTGTCACTGTACGCCTCCAAATTTTCGCGCCAGTATCGTTACGTCGCCATCTTTAGCGTGCAGTAATGTGGTCATCGAAAAACGCAATTCAACAAAGTTTGCCTGCGTTTGTAATTTAAAATATTCGCTATTAATACTAAATAAATCTTTTACAGATTCTATATTTGCTCCACCTTGTTGCTGCACCTCAGTGAAAAACTCGTCAATACTATCAAAGCCTGTTTCAGGGCGAGCCCCAATAACAGCTTCAGCAGCAGATAAACTCAGTTCATCAATCATGGCGCTTAAGATAAGAGCTTGTTCTGGCTGTAGTGTATTTACATTAATCAATAATAAGGGGCTGCCTGGTATTACACATACATATGGTAATACTTTTTCCATTACTAATGGGTTAAATCCTTTCACTAAACGCAGCTCCGATGTTGACGCAAATAAGCTATTTGCAGTCATATACGGAAATTTACGAGATAAATACTCATCCTCTTCCGCGCCTGAACGATAAGTAATGCTGTCCTCATCAAGCCAATCAAATACGCTATCGGCCATCGCCTCTTCTGACTCATCCGCAGGTAAATCTTCAATATTTTCAAGTAGTGCAAATAACGCTTTATGCGCAGGGTTTGTTTTACTAGTACCGCTTATATCAGGTGCTTGCGCTAAAGCATTTAAGTTTAAGCAAGCTTGTAAATCAGTAATTTGACCACTCAATGTACCATTATCGACCGGGTACGCAGTATTACCTTGAGTTGCCCAAATTTGATCAAGCGATGTTTTATCGACATCATCTTTCTTACTCTGTATGAGCCCTTTTATAGCTAGCTCTTCTGCACCGTACGCATACCATTTAGCTTGTTGGTGTCCTTGTAGGTTAGTGCTTTTCTGAACTTGCACCATCAAATTAGCACTCATTTCAACCGCTAAAATAGCAGCTAAAGCAACAATAAATAAAACGATAACAAGTGCTGCGCCACGTGACGCTTGCTGTTTACCCATTATCCACACTCGTACTTTGAGTTGTACTTGGTGGCGCAACAACCTTACCCTGACCAGGAACTAAAAATACTCGACGAATAGGTTCAGCCTCTATTTGCTGAAGTGTTACAGCAACGGCTTTAGGAAGCGCTTTAATTTCCCATTGTTCTTGCCATGCGTTTTTATCATCTAAAAACTCAAACTTGAGATCTTCTACATTTTCAAGTATTCGCTGTACACGCGGCTCCATATTATCAAGCTGGTCTACGTATACCCTGTAAACGCGTTCAAGGTTGTCATCTAGTACTCTGTAGCCCACAGCTTGTAATTCAGAACGCGGTAATAAGTTTATAGGATTAACCCAGCCGTCGCGTACAAATGCGATGCCATCATATTGGCTTTCTAACACATAACGACCTGCTAGCAAGTATTGCTCTTGTACATCGCCCGATTCGTTTCGAACGGCACGTTTGGTCATTTGGCTAAAATCTTGATCCATTAACCTAAAAGTAGTTTGCAACCCGTTCAACTCAGCAATTTTTTCATCCGAAGCTTCTTTTGCTTTGGTGGTGCTATCTAATATTTGATGGGTGGCAATAATTACAAAAGCTAAAATGCCCAGTGCAACCATTACCTCTAACAACGTAAACCCACGCTGCTTCACTTACTTACTACCTTTGTTGAGATAAGTTGAAAGCTCATATGCCGAGTTCTCATACTTTTCATCAGTAAATACATTAATTGTTACTTTGACAAAGCTTTTGTCGGCTGTAGCTGTTACCTCTTGTTGCCAAAACCATTCAACACCCGCCATTACTTCACTACCTCGTGCATTGTTTTTACCTTGCCACTGCTCACCTTTGGTACGTTGCTCAATAAGTACGTTTTCAGCAACCCAGGATGCGTACGTTTGCTCTTCAATCGTCGTTAAATGATGTATATGCTCGCCAGTGGCTTGCATAGCAGCTATACCTGCCATAGCACAAATGCTAAGCGCCACCAGTACCTCTAATAGCGTAAAGCCTCTATTAAGCTTCATTATTCTGGCTCTCGGCGAAAATTAACAGGTGCAGTAAACTCGCCTTCAATGAAATAAACAGGTTCACTTTGCTCTTTTAATTCAAGTATTAGTTGAAATGCACTGACCTCACCCGATGATAAAATAAGCACTTGGGGTATTTTTACTTTTTTAAGCTCTAACAAGCTATCTTCATCACCGCCGCTCATTAGCTCGCGCCAATTAGCTTGTTCTAACAAGTTATCTTGCGCCCATGCTAAATCTTCTAAATTTAAAGTAAGCTTTAACCGCTCATCCAGCTCTATGGGTTTAAACAGCTCTTCACGGTCAAAAGTTATCCATTTTTGACCATCAAAGACTAAGTATTCTAGGGTGTTTTCTTCGACTAAAAAACCAAGTTCCACCTGATTTAAAATTGCAAATTCAGATGCCATATTAATGGTGGTATGCAGCCTAAGTGCTTGAGTGTCTAACTCATCTTCAGCGCCACCCTCTAAGCTGTATACCACCATTTTTGTGGCAAAAGCGATGATCACTAATACCACTAAAATTTCGATTAAACTAAAGCCTCTACTTTTTTTATTCAGCTGCTTAAGGCTTACTTGCATAGCAAGCCTCGAGCAGTTGTGTATTTATGCATAAAAGCGTAGTTAAACATTATTGTTCGTCTTCATCCCAGTTACCAATGTCATCATCGGTGCCAACTTCGCCATCTGGACCCATAGAAAAAATATCAAACTTACCAATTTCGCCTGGGCTAATTAACTGGTACGTATTACCCCAAGGATCCTCTGGTAACTCGCTAATAAAGCCGCCATCAGGAAAACGTTTTGGAATTGGCTCAATGCTTGTTTTATTAACTAGCGCTTCTAAACCTTGTTCTGTACTTGGGTAGCTTTTATTTTTAAGCTTGTACAAGCTCATCGCATCTTCAAGTTGTTGAATATCTAAATGCGCCTTATCGATAGCGGCCTCTTCTTGCTGACCCATAATATTAGGCGCAACAATTGACATAATCATCCCGATGATAACCAGTACCACCATTACTTCTAATAAAGAAAAACCTGATTGTTTATTCACGTAATTACCTCGTTATTCTAAAAACACTAAGCAAAAATGATTTAGGTAAAATCATTAATATATAAAAATTATTTAAAGCCCTACGGCTTTGTTCATTGCCATTATTGGTTGCAGTATTGCCATTACTATAAACAATACAATAACGGCCATTGAGGCAATCATTGCGGGTTCAAGTAATTTAAGTGATACGTTAACCATACTTTCAAATTCTCGGTCTTGGTTGTTAGCGGCGCGCTCTAGCATTTGCTCAAGCTCACCTGATTTTTCACCACTGGCTATCATATGCAGCATCATTGGTGGAAACAACTTAGTTTGTTGAAGAGCCGCTCTTAAGCTTGCCCCTTCGCTTACTCTGTCGGAAGCATCGCCAACTGCTTTTTTAATTTTTTCGTTAACTAATACACCACCTGAGATACGCATACCTTCAAGTAGCGGTACAGAACTTGACGACAAAATACTTAATGTACGTGCAAAACGAGCAGTGTTAATGCCACGCGCTACTTTACCAATACCTGGCATGTGCAGTACTTTGTCATCCCACCAAAATCGTATTTTAGGCTGTTTAAGTGCATGCTTAATGCCTATAGCAATTGCGGTAATCGCGATTAAACTAATAAACCAATAATTTTGCACAAAGTGACTGCCAGCCATTACCCACTCGGTGGTCCATGGTAGTACTTGTTTGGTTTTCTCAAACGTTTTAAGTATTTTTGGTACAACCGTACCAAGCAATACCGATACAATACCAATCGCGAATATTACCAAAATAGTAGGATAAACCATGGCCTGCGTTATTTGGCTACGCATATGTTGGCGCTGCTCAGTATAATCGGCAAGTCGGTTAAGTACCTGATCAAGGTGACCTGACTTTTCACCGGCGGCAACCATCGCACGATACAAGTCGTCAAATACATGCGGAAACTCGCTCATACCATCAGCAAGCGTATAACCTTCTACCACCTTTGAACGTACCGACATAAGCATACGTTTTAAACGCGGCTTTTCACATTGTTCAGCAACAGCCATAACCGCGCCTTCAACTGGCAATGCCGATTGAATAAGCGTGGCCAATTGACGAGTAATAAGCGCAAGATCTGACGTTGAAATAGTCGGTTTAAAAAAGCTGCCAAGTAATGGCGCTTTTTCGCCTTTAACTTGTTTATCGCTCTGCGCAGCTGGAACTACCTCTAGCGGAGTTAGCTTTTGCTCTCGTAATACTTGGCGTATTTGCTTTGCAGTATCGGCCTCTAAGATGCCTTTTTTTTCTTTTCCGCGACCATCAAGCGCACGGTATTCAAACGCTGCCATAACTAGGCTTCCTCGCGGGTAACGCGAAGTACTTCTTCAAGTGTTGTTTTACCTGCAAGTACACGGCTACAGCCATCTTGACGAATGCTTGGACTTTTTTGGCGAATGTATTTTTCTACACTTTGCTCGCCTTTACCGCTGTGGATCATTTCACGTATAGCTTCATCTACAACTAACAGCTCATGAATACCAGTACGGCCTTTGTAACCATTAAAGTTACACTCTTCACACCCCACTGCACGATAAATAGTAGGTTGACTGTCAAACGGTACACCTAGTAATTGACACTCACGTTCGTCAGCTACGTGCCCTTCCTTACAAGATTTACATAAGGTACGCACCAAGCGCTGAGAAAGTACACCAAGTAACGATGATGAAAGTAAAAAGGGTTCAACGCCCATATCTTCCATACGAGTGATTGCACCTGAGGCTGTATTTGTATGTAACGTAGACATTACTAGGTGACCCGTAAGCGATGCTTGCACACCAATTTGAGCCGTTTCAAGGTCACGTATTTCACCAATCATAACTACATCGGGATCTTGACGTAATATTGCGCGCAACCCGCGTGCAAATGTCATATCTACTTTTGTATTTACTTGTGTTTGACCAATACCAGGGATTTCGTACTCGATTGGATCTTCAACCGTTAAAATATTGCGATCGCGCGAGTTTATTTGGCTCATACCGGCATACAAAGTGGTACTTTTACCAGAGCCCGTTGGACCGGTTACCAAAATAATACCGTGTGGCTTGCTAATTAAATCGGCAAATAATTCACGGTTTTGCGGCGTCATACCTAAATCTTCTAGATTTAAGCGTGCATTGTTTTTATCAAGTAAACGCAATACTACACGCTCACCAAAACTCGATGGCATGGTAGATACACGAACATCTACTGCACGCCCAGCAATACGAAGGCTAATGCGACCATCTTGAGGAATACGCTTTTCAGCAATATCAAGCTTAGCCATTACCTTAATACGCGAGACGAGTAACGAAGCAAGTTTACGGTTTGGTTTTAATACTTCTTTTAAAACTCCGTCAACCCTAAAGCGAATTACTAGCTCTTGCTCAAAGGTTTCGATATGAATATCAGACGCACCTTCTTTAATTGCTTCACTAAGCATGGCGTTTATAAGCTTAATAATTGGCGCATCGTCATCGCCAGCAAGTAAATCTTCAGTTTGTGGGAGTTCATCGGCAAGTGAAAATAAATCGACTTCGTTACCAATGTCTTCCATCATCTGCTGGGTTTCAGAGCTATCTCGCTGATAAGCAGCTTCTAATAAAAGCTCAAACTTATCATCTGCTAATTGCTCTAAAGTAAAACCACCTCCAGCAATACGGCGTACCTCTAATAAAACACCTACATCAAGTTCACCACGATAATAAACCACCGGTTGATCATTGTTTTTACTTAGTAGCACACCAGCCCGGCGAGCATAGGAAAACGGCAAACGCTTAGGTGGCAGCTCTACTAACTCGTTAGCTGTCAATAATTCGTCAGAATCAGGTTCTGTAACGCGGTGTACCACATCTTCGTTTATTTCTTCTATTGCGCTAGTCATCTTCACGCTCTGCACGTTCTTTAGAACTCAATGCTTTTAAATGTTCTTCGTAAGTTGGTGGCAATATAAGCTCATCATCCCACGACGGCAGTACAGGAGAGTCTGAACTAGGCATAAGCTCTATGCCGTCTTCTTTTTCTTTAATTTGCTCGCCACGAATAAAGTTATATTTGTTAAAGCTTAACTTATTCATATTAACGCCATCACGGATAATGGTAGGACGAATAAACACGATAAGATTACGCTTGCGCTTTGTGGTATTAGTCGATTTAAATAAATGACCCAAGATTGGAATGTCACCTAAAATTGGTACCTTAGACACGCTTTCTTGTACGTCTTCATCAATTAAACCACCTAATACAACCATACCACCATCATCGGCCATAACCGTTGTAGTAATTGCACGCTTATTAACAGAAATATCAACAGCCGTTGCACCACTTACACTGGATACTTCTTGTTCAATTAATAACTGTACTGCTGAACCATCATTTATTTGTGGCGTAACTTTTAGTTTTACACCCACTTCTTGGCGTTCAACTGTTTGAAATGGATTATCGTTATTACTACCCGTTTGAGAGCCTGTAATAATAGGTACTTCTTGACCTACTATCATCGACGCTTCTTCATTGTCCATGGTTGTAATTGAAGGGGTAGCGAGTATGTTTGAGTTAGTATCTGTCGATACTGCTTGAATGATTGCACCCCAATCGTTTTTGACTAAGCCAAACGCTAAGCCGTTAACACCGCTTAATAATGAAGCAAGCGCGGTGTAATCACCCTCAGTTGTTTCATCGTAGCTTGTAGCAGTGCCTGTTTCTGAACCGATGATTGTTTGAGTTGTTGTGGTGTCTTGCGCTTGAATACCCGCAACGGCTAGCGAGCCAACAGGGACTGTTGAGCCATTATTAAACTGCAGCATACCGCCGTCTTCTGAAATCCACTGCGTACCAAGGTTAACACCATCCGATTCCATTACTTCAACAATAATGGCTTCAACAAGTACTTGCGCACGGCGAATATCAAGCCTTTCGATAACGCTTTCTAGTGAACGCATTGTATCTGGCTGAGCGGTAATAATTAGAGAGTTCGAATCTGGGTGTGCTTCTATACTGCTTTCGTTACTGTTACGGCTACGTGTTTTAGTTGTAGCGCCTTGTGCGTCATCTACAAGTGATTTACTGACGCCCTGCAATACTTTTACTAAATCTTCGGCTTTTGCGTAATTTAAATAAAATACTTTTGTATTACCTTGGCTTTCAAGTTCACCGTCTAGGCGCTTAATCAATTCGATTGCTCGGTTACGAGCTTGCCCTTCACCACTCACAATCACGCTATTAGTTCGGCCATCAGCCACAACTTTTGGAATTAAAAATTCAGGTACACTGCCTTTACCGCTGTCTTTATAAATATTATCGACCACAGAAACCACATCATCTGCAGTCGCATATTTAAGCTTAACGATGTCTACACGCTTGTCACCAGCTTGATCCACTGAACGAATAATTTCAACTAAGCGATTTACCGACGCTGCATGCCCTGTAAGCATCATTACGTTAGCCGCGTTAAAGTTAGCAACATGGCCGCCATCTTTTTGATCGCTAAATTGACGAACTAATGGCCCTAGCTCTTGCACGCTTACATTTTTTACGCGCACAACACGGGTGATCATCATATCGCCAGATGCTTCACTATTTTCAGTAATTAGTGGAACATTTGATTTTTTAGCATCAGAACTTTTTTCTACTTTAATAATGCCGTTGTCCATTTCAACAGCAGAATAGCCATAAACTTCTAGTACATTTAAAAAGAACTGATAGTAAAGCGCTTCGTCCATTAACTCGTAACTACGTACATTTACTTTGCCACGCACATTAGGGTCAATGATTACTGTTTTATTTAGGTTTTTACCAACAATATTTATAAACTCGTTGATATCTGTACCTTTAAAGTTTGCAGCGTATTCAACAGCAGAAACAGACAAAGAAATACTTGCCGCCAAAAAAAGTGCTGCGTACTTAGCTAACCCTTTTTTAATTTTTTTGAGGTGTAGCACCTGAACCATTATGTTAAAACTCCAAAGCTAAGTTATTGCAGACTGAATTGCACATCTATTTGTTCGCCATCACGTTCAATTGTGATATTGGCATCTGTACTATTACGCAGCTCATTAATGGCTGACATGGCCTGTTTTAAATCTGTTAATTGGTAGCCATTAATTGAAATAGCTAAATCGTTATTTTTTAATCCCATTTGCTTAAATAGCTCAGGCTCTTTACCTGGACTTAAGCGATACCCAATAAGCTCACCATCACTCATTGCTTGCGAAACACGTATGTAATCAAATAATTTACCTGGCTCTTTTAATAGCTCTTCACGTGTTTCTATAATTGCTTCTTTTACTTCTTGATCAGCTGTAGCGTTTATTTGAATTTCACTTTGCTGCATTTTTTGCGGACCCATTTTAGCTTCATCGCGCGCAGCCAATACTGGCATAGAAACCTTTTTGGTGAAATCTAGCCCATCTAGCATTAACGTTTCAAAACGACCACTTACACTGAGAATGACGCGATCAGGTAATATTTGCGCTACTTTTGCACGAGTCCCAAGTACAACCTCTTCCACAAGGTAGCTTACTTGCTTACCCTGTGACTCTATAATAGCAACACCTGCTTTATCATCGTTACTCACAGCCACAATACCGGTCAGGTTTATACTTAAGCGAGTTTCAGGTGCATCATTGATCACTTGCGATTGTTTCGCAGCATTATTGTTTGTTACAGTTTTTTTACCAAACAAAAATTGCTCAACAATATGCTGAGCTGAGCGGTTGCTTGTACCCGATGATTGATTAACACTGTGAGTAGGCGTTAACAGAGATACCGGTGGCCTAGGCCATAAAAGCCAAACTAATTTAGACAATAAAAATGCAAGATAAACAACAACTAACAGTGTTACCAATGCGCTCAACTTAGCATGCGGTAAACGAGTTAAAAATTGTTTTAGTTGTTGGATTTGCTGTTCCATAAATAGTGTTCTTATTTTAATTTACTGCGTTAGCGCGTGCCCATAGTACCTTTTCATTTTTCATTCAACAAGCACACTAATATTAAACTTTGTAAACAGAATAAGTTTAGTTTACATGGCTGTATAAAAAACAAACGGGTGGTGTAATACCTTCATCCTACGATGATTTCATGATAAATTTTAAGTTATAAAAACGAGGGAAAATACCTTATGAGTAAAAAAAGTAACGCGAATACGGGTTCAGACCACACCGATGCGCTAAAAGTTCGATTAGATAAATGGTTATGGGCCGCTCGATTTTATAAAACACGTGCAATAGCTCGCGACATGGTACAAGGCGGCAAAGTACATTATAATGGCCAACGTACCAAGGCCAGTAAAATAGTCGAGGTTGGAGCAGTAATAAAACTAGCTCAAGGCGTAGATGAAAAGCTTATTACTATCCTCTCTGTGCTTGAAAAGCGCCAAAGCGCCCCCATTGCACAGACCATGTATCAAGAATCTGATGCAAGTATTGCTAAACGCGAAGAAAACGCCATCGCTCGCAAAAATAATAGCTTCTTTGCGCCACATCCGGATAGAAAGCCGGATAAAAAGCAAAGGCGCGAACTTTTAAAAATGAAATCAAGTTAGGTATAGCCGCTCATGCAACAAGATCTACTTCACCGTTATTTATTTGACGACCTCGATGTTCGTGGCGAACTCGTGCAAATCGAAAACGCCTACAACGAAATGATTGCCAATCATAATTATCCTCAGCCTGTTAAGGCCTTATTAGGTGAGTTACTCGTTGCAACGTGCTTATTAACAGCGACCTTAAAGTTTGAAGGTGAGATAGCCGTTCAACTACAAGGTGATGGTCCCGTTAAATACGCAGTTATTAATGGTGACGATAAACAAAACATGCGTGGAATAGCTCGCATGCAAAGTGAAGTAACAGGCTCATCAGTAAAAGAGCTTATTGGTAAAGGCTATATGGTCATTACCATCACGCCAACTAAGGGTGAACGTTACCAGGGCATTGTTCCTCTTGAGCATGATACATTAAGTGAGTGTATTGAAAGCTATTTTGAACAATCAGAGCAACTTAAAACGCGTCTTTGGTTTGCAACAGATACTAGCGAAGGTAACGCTAAAGCGTGTGGTTTATTTTTGCAGGTACTGCCAGTAGATAAACAAAAGTCGATTGATGACTTTGCACATTTAGAAGCACTAAGTAGCACTATTAAAGATGAAGAATTATTAAAACTTGACGCCAATACAGTACTAACGCGCCTATACCATGAAGATAACCCTCGTGTATTTGAACCTCAAGCAATTACGTTCAAATGTGGCTGCAGTAGAGAAAAAACAATTACGGCTCTTGTTAATGTAGGGCAACAGGCACTACTTGATGATGTTGCTAAAAATGGTTCTGTTAACATAAGCTGCCACTACTGTTTAAAAGAATATATTTTTAACGAGCAAGACGTAAAAAATATTTTTAACTAATTAAACGTTTCATCCAAAATCTCATTATAAGACCGCAAAATATGCGGTTTTGTATTATAAAAAGATGATACCGGTGTCATGAATTTTGTTCATTTACTGACACCGGTATCATTGAAATTAATCATGTTTTTTAGCAAATATATGTGTTTTTAGGGGCTTTACGGGCTCGAATATCTCAAAACCTTCTGTTACTATCATTTCAGCTTAAGGGCACTGATAACCCCAGAGCTATCCCGTTCAAACTCTCACACATTATAGTTAGGTATAAACATGACTACAGGCGCTACACGTTTTGTCGATTTAACCGCAGCTGAACTTGTCGAGCATGCGATCCGCCGTGGCGAAGGTACTTTAGCCGCAAATGGTGCTTTTGTTGCAATTACAGGAAAACGAACTGGTCGTTCACCAAAAGATCGTTTTATTGTACAAGAAGCATCTACTCAAGATGACATACAATGGGGCAACGTAAACCGTCCATTTGATGCAGACAAATTTGACACTCTATGGGCTCGCGTAGAAGCACATGTTCAAAGTAATGACCACTTCACCTCTCACCTAGAAGTTGGCGCAGACCCTGAACACTATCTACCTGTAGTTGTTACTACAGAAACAGCGTGGCACCATATTTTTGCCAAAAACATGTTTATCGAACCAAAAAACTATAACGCTTCTAACTTACCACAATGGCAAGTAATGAACGTACCATCATTCATTTGTGATCCAGAGCGTGATGGTACAAATAGCGACGGTACCGTTATTATTAACTTTGCGCAGCGAAAAGTTTTATTAGCAGGTATGCGCTACGCCGGTGAAATGAAAAAATCGATGTTTTCCGTTCAAAACTTCCTACTACCAGCTAAAGGTGTATTACCTATGCACTGCTCGGCTAATGTAGGCGAAGCTGGCGATACAGCATTATTCTTCGGTTTATCGGGTACAGGTAAAACAACACTTTCTGCAGATCCAACGCGATTTTTAATTGGTGACGACGAGCACGGCTGGGCTCCAGGTAGCGTGTTTAATATTGAAGGTGGCTGCTACGCAAAATGTATCGACCTCTCACAAAAAAATGAACCAGTAATTTGGGATGCTATTCGATTTGGTACTATTTTAGAAAACGTAGTATTAGATGAATCACGCACACCAGATTTTAACGATACGAGCTTAACGCAAAATAGTCGCGCAGCTTACCCGCTTGAACACGTAGAAAAACGTAAAGTAGAAAACCGTGCTGGCGAACCAAAAGCTGTCGTATTCTTAACCTGTGACGTAAGCGGCGTGTTGCCTCCTGTATCTGTATTAACAGAAGAAGCAGCAGCTTTTCACTTTTTAAGTGGATATACAGCAAAAGTTGGCTCAACTGAAATCGGCTCAACAAGCGACATAGAATCAACATTTTCTACATGTTTTGGTGCACCATTCTTCCCACGCCCAGCAGGTGTATACGCAGAGCTTCTTATGAAGCGAGTTCGTGAATTTGGCGCAAAAGTGTACCTTGTAAATACAGGGTGGACAGGTGGTCCTTACGGAACAGGCAAGCGCTTTGATATTCCAACTACACGAGCGGTAGTCGATGCAATCGTATCTGGAAAGTTAGCAGATGTTGAAACTCAGCATATTGATGTTTTAAATCTAGACGTGCCAGTAGCTGTACCAGGTGTTGATACAAACTTACTTAACCCAATTAATACATGGGAAGATAAAGCAAAGTATAACGAATATGCAGCTAAACTAGCAGCTGACTTCACTGAAAATTTCGCTAAATACGATGTATCAGATGATATAAAAAATGCAGGCCCTAAAGCATAATTAGCCTTAAAGCCTTTAAAAACGCCAGCCTAGTGCTGGCGTTTTTTTTTAATACAATCAAAAACTGCGACATAATGTCGCATTTCATGCACATAAAACACGATAAAATAACCAAATATTTAAATTATTCTAAGCATGTACATATATGGTGTTGTTTTATGATATTTAGCTTGTCGTGGCGAAAAATAGCTAGGCGGGTACATCTATATTTAGGTATATCCATAGGCGGGTTATTAACAGTAATCGCCTTGTCAGGCTCTATACTCGTTTATTATCCAGAGCTTGACGGACAATTAAATAAATTAAGCGTACAGAATAGTAATACTATTAACTGGGATGAAGCCTACGCGACTTTAAAATATAAGTACCCAGACAGACTAGGCTCCTGGCGATTAGAAAATACAGCTACAGGTTCTGTAATACCTGCACGATACTACAAACCAATTGAGACAAAAGGCCAAGCGTTTGCTCCATTAATGGTCTGGCTTAACCCTATAGGTACACAGATCATTCGTGAGGATTTTTGGGGAAGTTACTTTGTAACCTGGGTATATAACCTGCACTTTTCATTACTTACAGGCAGTACTGGGACAGTAATTGTAGGCTATATAGGAATAGGAACTCTCATTCTTATTTTGTTTGGATTGTGGGCATGGTGGCCAAAAAGAGGCTACTGGGTTAGATCGTTAAAATTCAAAGCCCGTAGCACTAAGCTTGGGCTATTATATGATTGGCATAAGTTAATAGGGTTATGCTTTATGCTACCTCTGCTCGTTTTAACCATTACTGGCATTATGCTAGCGATACCAAATCAAACCGACCCGATAATCACAGCATTATTAGGTAAAGTTGAAAAGCCTACTACAGCAGTAATAAAACCAAAAAACTATATATTGTTATCCGATGCAATTGAATTAGCGCAAAAAGCTATGCCTAGCGCAAGGCTTGCTTGGATTGAAACACCTTCATCTAGTAACGCTGTATATCGATTTAGATTACAAACAACTAATGACCCATCTCATCGCTTTCCCCACAGTTATGTAGAAATAAATGCAAACTCTGCTGAGATCATAAGCATATTTAATGTTGATAATAAAAGTCCAGCGACAAAACTCAAAAACTGGCTACACCCTCTCCATGATGGGACTATTGGCGGTCATTCCCTTAGAGTTTTATGGGTATTATCAGGTATAGCGACCACCTTACTTTTTTACCTTGGTCTATATAGATGGCTACTCAAAACAAGAAGAATTAATAACTATTAATTCAATTATAAATTTATAGGATCATACTTACAAATAGTTACAGCCAGTAATTAAAGCTTATATATGTCTAATCAAGCAATATAAGCTTAAGTGGCCTTAATAGCACTCTGAGCGCTTTTATAAAAACAAGCTAAGATGTCGCTTTAATTCACCATTGTTGGCGATAGGCGATGATTTTCTAATTGTAATTTAACGCTTCTTAATATCGTGTTAGGAATAGCTAATGCCACATTATCTATGATAAAAGTGCATAGGGGCGGCCATGACTGAGTTCGCCATGGTTTCTAGTATTTACAGCACTAGATAGTAAACCCCATCATAGTACTGTATCGGGTTTCTCTTATTTGAAGCCGGTGCGCTACGCAGTAGAATGTCGTAGTGCCCATAGCGGTAGGGGCCACATAGCAAATGCTACACTATCGTTGTGTCGGGGCGGCCTTGTGTGGGGCTCGCCTTCGAGCTGTTTTGTTTGACTATTGAGCTCAACATGCCCT
>NZ_JAGJEJ010000030.1:0-28353 GCF_018101025.1 Pseudoalteromonas sp. MMG006 | reverse complement strand
GACTGAACCTCCGAAGGACGTATCTTCTAAGAGTGAACCTCCGACTGCTTGGTTCGTAGCTTGCTACTTTCCCATATTTACTTTATTTCAGATACAAAAAAACCGACTTAATGTCGGCTTATGTATGAAAGTGGTGGGCGCAGGAGGATTCGAACCTCCGACCGCCTGGTTCGTAGCCAGGTACTCTATCCAGCTGAGCTATGCGCCCACTTTCATTTTTTACTTGTTTATACTCTAAGCAGAGTGTGTAAAAGTGGTGGGCGCAGGAGGATTCGAACCTCCGACCGCCTGGTTCGTAGCCAGGTACTCTATCCAGCTGAGCTATGCGCCCACTTTTATTTTTTGCTTGTTTTAACTCTAAGCAGAGTGTGTAAAAAGTGCTGGAAGCAGGACGTATCTTATAAGAATGAACCTCCGACCGATTTGGTTATAAACCAAACACTTTAACTTGTTTATACTCTAAGTAGAGTGTGTAAAGAGTGGTGGGCGCAGGAGGATTCGAACCTCCGACCGCCTGGTTCGTAGCCAGGTACTCTATCCAGCTGAGCTATGCGCCCATCTTTACTTTTTACAAGACTCGCCATTAAAAGAAATGGTGGAGAGGGAGGGATTCGAACCCTCGATAGAGCTACAAACTCTATACTCCCTTAGCAGGGGAGCTCCTTCGGCCACTCGGACACCTCTCCGTCTTGTGGGGCGTATAATAAAGATTTCAGAAAATATGTCAAACACTTTTCTGCCAAATATGTCTATATGGTTATAGATTGCACATATGTTTAGTTTTAAAGTGTAATTAGTTTGAAAATTAAGCGGCTTATGTGTTTTTATCAGTAGGATTAACACCAAGCACTGGCACTAACTCATCAGTTAGATCAGCTAAATACTGTTCTTGGTAACCTAATTGTTGAAATTCAGCTATGCAAGCACGGTAATAAGCGTCCCGCTCTTGCTCTGAAGTATGCTCTTGCGGTGTATCATCGACCCGATTATCTTTCATATTATTATTCTGAGTCCTTTAAGAATCTACATTAAACCACTACAACCTAGTAGTATAAATTTCGTGCATATTTTAACTAAAATTTACACAAATACAACATATGTTTAAAAAACAACCATAACGAAAAGTTATATCACTGCTAGAAATAATACTAAAAGCCGATTAAAAACATAAAAGTTACAAACTGAATTTTACTTTGGCACCAGTAATAGCTGTATTTAAACTTTACTGAAGTACTAAGTTAACAAAAGAACGCAATCAACAAAGCAAAAAAAACGCCGCTATTAAGCGGCGTTTATTAACTTACTTTGTTCTACTAAAGCTTAATCAGCTTGCGGGCGCATATGCGGGAACAAAATAACATCTTTAATTGTTGATGAATCAGTAAATAACATGACTAAGCGGTCAATGCCAATACCTTCACCAGCAGTAGGCGGTAAGCCGTACTCTAGTGCGCGTATGTAGTCTTCATCGTAGTGCATTGCTTCATCATCGCCTGCGTCTTTCTCTTCAACTTGGCGAGTAAAGCGCTCAGCTTGATCTTGTGCATCGTTAAGCTCCGAGAAGCCATTTGCAAGCTCACGTCCACCAACAAAAAACTCAAAACGGTCGGTGACAAATGGGTTTTCATCGTTACGGCGAGCAAGTGGCGATACTTCCCACGGGTAGCCAGTAATAAATGTAGGTTGGATAAGCATATGCTCAGCCGTTTCTTCAAATATTTCACATAAAAACTTACCTGGGCCCCATACACAGTTTTCAGGAATTTTAACGTGCACTTGTTTAGCGTACGCTTTTAATTCTTCAAAGTGGTTTTCTGGGTCGTTAAATACCGCAGCATCAAACTCAGGGTTATACTTTAAGATAGCGTCAGCCATGCTTAAACGTGTAAACGGTTGGCCAAAGTCGTACTCTACTGAGTCGGTTACTTCGCCGTTTTCGTCTTTTGTTGTATTAATAACAATTGGGCTGCCCAATACGTTAGTTGCAACAGTACGTAGCATGTCTTCGGTAATGTTCATCAGGTCGATGTAATCAGCGTACGCTTGGTAGAACTCAATCATAGTGAATTCTGGGTTGTGACGCGTTGATAACCCTTCGTTACGGAAGTTACGGTTAATTTCAAATACGCGGTCAAAACCACCTACCACTAAACGCTTAAGGTAAAGCTCAGGCGCTATACGTAAGTACATGTCTATATCAAGTGCGTTATGGTGAGTCACAAACGGACGCGCAGATGCACCGCCAGGAATAACCTGTAGCATAGGTGTTTCTACTTCCATAAAGTCGCGCTCAGCTAAAAAGCGACGAATGCCTTCAACTACTTGTGAACGAATACGGAACGTTTCACGCGTTGCTTCGTTAGTAATTAAATCAACATAACGCTGGCGGTACTTAGTTTCTTGATCTGATAAGCCATGAAACTTCTCTGGTAATGGGCGTAGTGACTTAGTAAGTAGTTCGTACTCGGTCATTTCTACGTATAAATCGCCTTTACCTGATTTATTAAGTGCGCCTTTAACACCAATAATATCGCCAATATCTAGTTGACCATATTTTGCTTTTAAGTCTTTTTGCACATCTTTAGATGCGTAAGCTTGTACACGGCCTTTCATGTCTTGAATGGCCATAAAAGGACCACGCTTAGCAAGAATACGTCCTGCAATTGATACAACATGCTGAAGCTCTACTAATTCTTCTTTACTCTTATCACCAAACTCAGCCTGTAAATCAGCCGTGTAATGTTCACGACGGAACTGATTAGGATGACCGTTGGCTGGGCAATTTTCGCGAATAGCGTCTAATTTGCCGCGACGCTCAGCGATTAACTTGTTTTCGTCTTGGATTTGATCAGTCATTTTTTAGCTCTTTTTTAGCTTGGTGGTTATAGGCCAGATTTTAGGCTGGCTTCAATAAATTTGTCTAGGTTGCCGTCAAGTACCGATTGCGTATTACGGTTTTCAACACCAGTTCGTAAATCTTTAATACGTGCATCATCAAGTACGTAAGAGCGAATTTGGCTACCCCAGCCAATATCCGATTTTGCGTCTTCTTGAGTTTGCTTTTCAGCATTTTGCTGCTGAAGCTCAAGCTCAAATAATTTAGCTTTTAGCTGCTTCATTGCTTGGGCTTTATTTTTGTGTTGCGAACGCTCGTTTTGACACTGTACAACCGTGTTGGTAGGTACGTGGGTAATACGTACTGCCGATTCGGTGGTATTTACGTGCTGACCACCCGCGCCCGATGCACGGTAAACGTCTATACGTAAATCTGACGGATTAATATCAATTTCAATATTGTCATCTACTTCTGGGTATACAAACGCAGAGGCAAACGAGGTATGACGACGGCCACTTGAGTCAAACGGGCTTTTACGTACTAAACGGTGCACGCCTGTTTCTGTGCGTAACCAACCGTATGCGTATTCGCCAACAAAGCGCACTGTTGCGCCTTTAATACCGGCTACATCGCCATCAGTCGCTTCTACTAGCTCAACTTTAAAGCCTTTAGCTTCGCCCCAGCGTAAGTACATGCGCAGTAGCATATTACACCAGTCTTGTGCTTCAGTACCGCCAGAACCCGATTGTAAATCGAGATAGGCGTCGTTTGAATCGTGAGAACCTGAAAACATACGGCGGAACTCTAAACCTTCAAGCTGTTTATTTAAGCCTTCAAGCTCAGTTTGCGCTTCAACAAAGGTGTCTTCGTCTTCAGCTTCTATTGCAAGCTCAAGCAATCCTTCAACGTCGTCGGCGCCAGCCACTAAGTTATCGATTGTTTCAACAACCGCCTCTAGTGCTGATTTTTCTCGGCCAAGTGCTTGTGCACGCTCAGGCTCATTCCATACGGCTGAATCTTCAAGTTCGGCGTTTACTTCTTCTAAGCGTTCTTGTTTAAGAGCGTAGTCAAAGGTACCCCCGAAGCAGTTCAGTACGTTCGCGAATTTCCTTGATTTGATTAATCACAGGATTCACTTCAAACATGTACATTACTCCAAAATGGCTAGATTATTGCGCGCTAAAATTAGCTAATTACGCAATAAATTATCGTCAAATGATAAAAACGCCCGATTTTAACAAAAAACCACGCGTTTTATTAGCCTTTTGTGCCAGCATTATGCATATTTTTTAATGCACTTTTTCAAGCTCTCTTACTATTAATTGCAAGCTAAACTTACCTCTAAACTCGTTTATGTCGAGCTGATACGCCACTTTAACAAAAC
Source organism: Pseudoalteromonas sp. MMG006 (assembly GCF_018101025.1). Lineage (NCBI taxonomy): Bacteria > Pseudomonadati > Pseudomonadota > Gammaproteobacteria > Alteromonadales > Pseudoalteromonadaceae > Pseudoalteromonas > Pseudoalteromonas sp. MMG006. Next base: position 24,133 of record NZ_JAGJEJ010000030.1, on the reverse strand, counting down.
GTGCTTCGGTATCGGGCCATGCTTTTACATCAATACCAAAGGCAATGGCGTCAACTAATCGCCCTGATTGATGTTTAAGCACTAATTTTAAATGCTTTTCGCCTACAATACGTTGCTGAATAACTTCAAAGGTATGCTCAAATACCGGCTCTGGAAATTGCTGTCCCCATGGGCCTGATTGCTTTAACAGCTGAGCAAACTCCATCGTAAAGCATTCGTTTGGCAGCTCGCCGTCGGTAAATACAATACAGCGTTTGCTTTCTTCGCTAAGCTGAGCTGTTACCGCTGCCTCAAACGCTTTTTTAAAGTCGTTAAAGTTTTGCTCGTTAATACTCAAGCCAGCAGCCATTGCGTGACCACCAAATTTATTAATTAAGTGTGGGTCGGCGGTATTTAGCCCTTCGAGTAAATCACGCATATGCAGCCCTTCAATAGAGCGGCACGAACCTTTTATTTCGCCGTTTTCGCCACCAGCAAAAATAACGGTTGGGCGGTGGTATTTTTCTTTTAAGCGGCCAGCCAAAATACCAATAACGCCCTGATGCCAGTCATCTTGGTATAAACAAATAGCGTCTGGGATGTTATCGTCACTAAAGGCGAGTCTATCAAGTACGGCTTGCGCCTCAGCTTGCATGCCCTGCTCTATTTCGCGCCTAGCATGGTTTAAGCTATCAAGCTCACCGGCAATGCGCCTTGCTTGGTTTATATCGTTACTTAGCAAACACGCTATGCCCAAACTCATATCATCTAATCGCCCTGCGGCATTTAAACGCGGCGCTAGCGAAAAACCAAAGTCGCTTGCGCTTAAGCGCGCTGCATTTCGATTAGCTACTTCAATAAGTGCAGTAATACCCGGGCGAGTATTACCACTTCGAATACGCGCTAAACCTTGATGTACCAAGGTGCGGTTATTTGCATCAAGCGCAACCACATCGGCCACTGTACCCAGTGCAACTATATCGAGTAGATTAGCTAAATTTGGCGGTGGTTGCTGTTCAAAGTAGCCTTGCTCGCGCAATACGCTTCTAAGGGCAATAAGTAAGTAAAAGGCAACACCAACGCCTGCTATTGATTTAGACGGGAAGTTACACTCGTGCCTATTAGGGTTAACTATTGCATCAGCATTAGGGAGTTGCTCACCTTGTAAGTGATGATCTGTTACCAACACTTTTATACCCACCGCTTTTAAAATATCAATACCGGCAATACACGAAATACCGTTATCTACAGTGATAACCAGCTCAGGGTTTATTTGTACTATTTGCTCAGCCAATGCAGGGCTTAAGCCATAGCCTAAGCTAAACCGGTCTGGTATTAGGTAATCTAAATGCTTAAAGCCAAACATTTCAAGGCCTTGCATTAAGGTAGCTGTACTCGTTGCACCATCGGCATCAAAATCGCCAACAATTAAAATACGACTTTGCGCGTTTAGCGCATTTACTAAGAGCTCGCTTGCTTTGTCTATGTCTTTAAAGAGTTTGAAGTCGTGAAGTGTAGCGGCACTGTTATTTAGCTCATCAGCATTAATTACATTTCGCGTGGCATATATTTGTTTTATAACGGGGTGTAAGTTGCTCGGTAGGTGTGAGTCGTCAACGTTTTCTCGCGCAATGATCAGTTTTTTCATGCAATTGCTAACTTTTAAATTCAAAATAAAAAGACAAAAAAAGGCCATTACGGCCTTTTAATCAACGTAAGCGCCTTATTAAGACGCTTTGTTTGCCTCAAGCGCTGCTTTTAAAGCGGCTGCTGGCTGGTAACCTGGGATCATTGTACCATCTTCTAATACAATCGCTGGCGTACCGCTAATACCAAAGCTTTGGCCTAGTTGGTAATGCTCTGCAACCGGTGCACTACAGCCTGCAACGACTTTAGTATCTACGCCCGACTTAGCTTCTGTAAGCGCTTCTTGTTGATCGCGTGCACACCACACATTCATTAAATCAGCATAACCAGAACCTTGTAAGCCACCACGCGGAAACGCTAAGTAACGCACTGTAATGCCTGCGTCTAATAAGTCGTCTAGTTCGCGGTGTAATTTACGACAGTAACCACAGCTAATATCAGTAAATACGGTAATTTGATGCTGCTCATTTGGCGCTTTATAAACAATCATAGAATCTTCGTATTCTTTAACGCCTTCAACACGTACGCCATTTAGCGCTTGCTCTGTTAAGTTACTACGGTTGTTTAAATCGATTAGCGTACCTTGCATTAAAAACTGCCCGTCTGGGCTTGCGTAAAGTACACCTTTATTTGTAATTAGCTCTTTTAAACCGGCAACTGGGCTTGGATTAATTTGCTTAACCGTTACACCTAAAGTGGCAAATTTAGTAACAATAGGATCATCAGCACTTGGAGTTACAGCAACGCCATTTGCAAATGCACTAATACTTGTGCACAACATGGCACCTGCTAACATTAATTTTTTCATAACTTCTCTCTATCCTAAAAATACTTATAAACTGACCGGCTTAGTAATAAAAAATTTCAACTTAAGCGCGTGGATGATGCTGCGCGTGTACCGATTTTAACCGTTCATTAGCAACATGGGTATAAATTTGTGTGGTTGATAAGTCGCTGTGTCCTAGCATCATTTGTACCACACGTAAGTCAGCCCCATGGTTTAATAAATGCGTAGCAAAAGCATGGCGCATAGTATGCGGAGATAACGGAGACTCAACTGATGCCAAAATAGCATAGTGTTTAATTCTATGCCAAAAAGTTTGTCGGGTCATGCCTACACCACGCTTTGACGGAAACACAAAGTCGGTCGCGTGTTTTATCATTTGCGCGCGCCCACCTTTTAAAAATTGCTCAAGCCAATACATAGCCTCTTCGCCCAGTGGCACTAAGCGCTCTTTGTTGCCCTTACCTTTTACAAACACAACCGACTGCCGTAAATTTATTTGCTCCATACGCAGCCCTACAAGCTCGGTTACACGCAAGCCCGTAGCATAAAGTAGCTCAAGCATGGCTTTATCGCGCAGCCCCATTGGGTCTTCAATATTAGGTGCATTTAATAATGCTTCAACCTCAGCCTCCGAGAGTGTTTTAGGTAACGACTGCCCCGCTTTTGGCTGGGCAATATTAACCATAGGAGAGTCGGCTATTACTTTTTCACGAACAAAGTACTGATAAAAACGTTTTAACGCACTTATGCTGCGCGCGGTACTACGCGGCTTTAAACCTAAATCAACCCGATGCGCTAGGTAACTTTCAACATCTAGGCAGGTTACTGTCATTAAATTTTCGCCTTTTAAAAACTGGCAAAACTTATCTAAATCGCTGCGGTACGCGCTTAGGGTGTTTTCGCTAACACCTTGCTCTAAATACAAGCTATCTAAAAAGGTTTCTAAAAAGTCGCTATTGCTACTTAGCTCGGTATTTTGTTCAGGTAAATCGTCTGGTAGCGTTGTCACGTTGTGATCTCTTGTTGGTAATACCACGGTAGAAGGTATCAATTAAAAATACCTTACGGTAAACTGCGCCCTATCATAACAGGCAATTACACAGTGATAAATACGATGCAGATTGGTTTATTTTTTGGCTCTACTACGTGCTATACAGAAATGGCAGCAGAAAAAATTCGCGACATTATTGGCGCCGATGTAGTGACCTTACACAATATTAAAGACGAACCACTTAAAAATGCAGAGCAGTACGACTTTATCATCTTTGGTATTTCAACATGGGATTTTGGCGAAATACAAGAAGACTGGGAGTCTAAGTGGGACGACATAGCCGACGTAAACCTAAATGGTAAAACCATTGCTTTATTTGGCATGGGCGATCAGCAAGGTTACGGACAGTGGTTTCAAGACGCCCTTGGTATGCTTCACGATGAAATAAATACCCAGTCGTTTACGCAACTTGGCTTTTGGCCAAACGATGAAAACTACGAGTTTGAAGCTTCAAAAGCACTTACCCCTGATGGTAAATACTTTGTAGGACTTGCGCTTGATGAAGACAGCCAATACGAGCTAAGCGATGAACGCATTGCTAGCTGGGTTGAGCAAGTAATGACCGAGTACAGCGAAACACTATAAACCTATTTAAGCGCAGCTCTTGCTGCGCTTTTGATTATTTACTCTACGCGTTCCCAGTATTGATTTCGATAAAAAAAGCCAATGTAGCCACGAACCTCTAACGTTTTACCGTCGTTTTGCGGCGTTAACTGCACAGTGTAAGTTTTGCCATTGGTAGGGTCGAGTATTTCGCCATCTCCCCAAACGCCATCATCTTCAGGTTTTACATCCGTAATAATGGTCATACCTAAAATAGGCTGATTTTTTAATGCGCCATCGCACTCTTTACAAATGCCATCTTGCTTAGCTGGGTCTAAAATAGAGTCTACCTTGCCGCTTAGTACATTGTTGTTTTGTGTAATGCGTACGTACGATTTAGCTTCGTTTGTATCCTCATCAATGGTTTTCCAAAGCCCTACAGGGCTCATATTTGCAAACGCACCTTGGCTTACAAATAAAGCCGCCGCGAGTGTACTTAGTAAAGATAGTTTATTTAACTTTTTCATAGTGTTGCCTTAATTAAAATGGCGAATAAAGCAATAATACCAGCTGATTTATAAACACACTATGAAATTAAATTGCTAATTAGGTACATAAAAAGTAAAAACCAAGCCCGCTTTAGCGCACTTGGTTTGTAAATTGACTAGTAGTTTACTTTTAACGTACGCGTTTAAAGTGCGTAATTAAAAGTCACGTATCTCTACACTTGAGCGGTTAAACTCAAACCTATTAATTTTGCCGCACTGTGCTACATGATTAGTACTAGCGTATGGAGTATTAGCTTGGTTTATATCACCCTCCCACTCTTGGCCATTTTTTATAAATGCTTTTAGTTCAAACCAACCGTTAACGGCTTTACTGCAATCCATATCAACATCAAGCATCCAGTAGTGCTCACCCCATATATTAAGCGGTGTAATACCAAAGCCATCTACTGTTACCGATTTTTGGGCGCCATATTCACTTGGCCATATATTTGTAGTCCAATCCATGGCAGTGCCTTGCGCTTCACTGCTTTGGCCTTGCTCAATTGCGTACCAATCTAGGTAGTTATCGTTTGCTTTCCAAGGCGTTGTGGTGTTGTTTTTTAGATTGTTATGGCGAATTGGCATAGCACATTCAACATTTGTCGTTTGGCAGTTTCTAGCAAGGTTTGTATTTGCATAAGCATGCCCTATTCCACCGCGAACAAACATATCTTGCCCGCTTTGTGTTTGTGCATTGATAAAAACAACGGTTCTTTGCCAATCCGCCCCGTTATTAGGGAGAGAGCCTTGCGTTAGTTTAGCGTTTTTATGAATTGCTATGGCATCCCAAGGCGCCACATTTAATTTAATAGTACCGTTACTATTAACAGTTATAACCTCTCCACTACAGCTTGTAGCATCACCAGAAAGCTCACCTTTTAATACATTACAATATTGACCGGGTGCCATATCTGTTTGAATTGTTGCATTAAGCGTTGAGTCTTCTTTATTAATTGCCATATGACCTGAGCTACCTCGGCCAAATGCAATCTGATTATTGGTGTTATCCCACCAGTTTGTTACTGCCCAATTGTCGGCAGTGTTATTTCTAAAATCGACACCACCAGCAATATAAGACCAGCGATGCTCGCACTTCCAGTTACTTGCAAAACATTCTAGGTTACCATTATTGTGCACCGGTACACTTGGCCCCCCCGCATCGGTATCACCATGAAAATCATAACTCGACATCACTTTTGGGTACCCATACGGATACGCCAACATAAATACATTAGCTAGGTCGTATAAACGCCCATCTTCAAAGGTAATTACATTACCTGCCCCACCATGCCCACGCTGATTGTCGTGATTATCAACAAATACTACTGCTGATGAACTAGGCATAAAGCCCCAGCCTTCACCAAAGTTACTTAGCCACGCAAGCGAGCCGTTTCTAAAGGTATTACCAAGCTGCGTACTGTATTTAAACTCGGTAACAAGGCCAGTACTTAAATACTCTGAGGCATCTACCGCTTCTGTGCCTTGATCTATCACCTCATGAAACACCACTGGCGAGCCATTTATTTTTGCCATTAAACTTTGAATATCACTTGCAGCAACATGCTTAGCAGCATCAAACCTAAAACCCTTAACACCAATTGCTTGAAGGTCGTTAATATAGGCCGCTAACGTATTTTGTACATAATTTGAAGAAGTGTTTAAATCGGCAAGCCCTACTAGCTCACAGTTTTGAACCCGGTAACGGTTATTACCGTAATCTTCTGGATTTATTGAACAGCTTTCGTGAAAATCTTGTGGGCTATAAATAGGATATTGCTTATTGCCAAAAGTGTTACCTGCGGTGCCAGTACCACTGCCTGCGGCCATATGGTTTATTAATGTATCAACGTATATATCTACACCTGCCGCATTACATCGATTAACCATATCTATAAACTGCGAGCGGTTACCGCCACGGCTTTGCAGTTGGTAGCTCACAGGTTGATAGCGAGTCCACCATTGGTTACCTATAATATGCTCGTTAGGTGGCGATACCTGTACAGCAGCGTATCCTTTGGGCCCTAAAAACTGTTCGCATTCTTGGGCTACATTTTGCCAGTTCCATTCAAATAAATGCACAAATGTTGTAGGTGCAGCCGATACTAAGCTTGGTAAAGTTAAACCGAGGCTTAATCCGGCAGTGGTGATCATTTTATTCAGCTTCATAGTGTGTGTTCCAAGTGTTGAGCGAGCTAAACTGCATGCTCGGCATTATTTACAAGTGGTTAACACTAGTCTGAGGATTGATTAAATAAAAACTGAATACGTATGCATAATGGGTAAATTATCCTTTATCATTAGATAATCAAAAATTTAAATAATATAAATAACCATAGTCAGAGGGAGGATTTTGCAGAAGGGTAAAAAATTCTAATACTAAAAGTTTTACTGGGATTTAAGAGTCGCGTTTTAAGACTTAATTTGCACTAAATCAAAATCAGCCATGCCAGGCACAATGGCTTGCAGCCGAGATTCAGTTATATCGAGTGCATTTAAACACTCGCAGTATTCAGAGGCTTTAAGCTCTAACTGATGTGCTTTTTTTTGTAATGATTTATCAATCTCTTTAGAGATAATATCCATCCGCTGACCCATATCGTTAATACGGTCTTCAATGTTACCTTCACGCGATTTAAAAGCATCACCGAGAGAGACCAAAATAGCCCCTAACGAACCATGTACTGCAGAATGAATTTGTTGGCTTATTTCTTTAGTAAAAAAGTCATCTATTTGTGAAAGTGATTGAGGCGCAATAAAAAAGAAATCATCCCCGCGCTTAAACTTGTCCATTAGCGCGCGTTCTACGTACTGGAGCTGGGTTTTAAGTACTTCTGGCTCTTTATCAGACATCCCCTCCACCACGTGTTCAATAGCACTTAAACCTAAGTTAACACCATCAGTAGCAAGGTTAACCAGCTCAGGTACTGTATGACGAATGCCATTACTAAATTGCTCAAGTACTTTGCTTTCGTCATCACTTAAATCAACCCAGTAACCTCGTATAAATAGTTGGTTATTGTTATTAATTTGAACGCGGGTTTGGCCCTTGTCGAGGATACGTATTACATCGTCAGTTATAATTAAACCGTGACTTAGTTCAACGTCGCATTGGGCTTGAGCAAATACAGTGCAGCTTGAAAGTGCCATGGACAACGCAAATATCGAACGAGATAGAAACGCCATAAACACCTCAAAAAGACTAAAATGGAAGGCGAGTAGGTTAACAAAAAACCAACTTTATGCAAGTAAAAGTACAGCTATCTATCCCTAGCACAGTAAAACACCGAGCGTAAAAACACTCGGTGTTTTGCTTTATAACTTAATAATAATTTAGTTGCTAAGCTTTATATTAAATTGGTGACCCCGGAGGAATTGGTAAAGCGTTAAAGTTGCTTGGCCATTCGCCTTTAGTTAAAAACAATTTAATTTGTTCAGCTAAAAATTGCTTAAATGCACTTTCGCCAGTACTTGTGTGGCTTAACATTGAATTTTGATTAAAGTCTTCGCTTAGTGTTACTAAATAGTAATGTAGCTGCGCTTGTACCTCTGGGCTTACGTTATTGCTAGCAACTAAATCAGCAAATGTTTTAGCCGTTAAATACTGTGTGCGCTGAGTAATTTTACCTGCCATAGTATTAGGAGAAGACACATTAAACACTTGATCATATAGCTGCTCTAGCATGTTATCTAAACTATAAAAATCGTTACTACGTGCTTGTTGTTGTGCTAAGCGATTTAAACGCTGCGGGTTTAGCAAAAGCGATAAGCTATGCTGAATAGCCACTTCAGGCAGAGCCATTGCATCAAGTGTTAAACCTGTACGCCCTATTATGCTTTCGCGCGATTTAGACTCTCCATATGCCTTTGGAGGAATAAGCGACAGTACCGATTCGGGCAGCAATAAATTGACTGGCTTAAGTGTGGCAACAAGAGCATTTACAGCCTCTTGTTGCAGATTTTTAGCAACCACTTGCGCACCTTTTATAGGTGCGTTGCTACGTGTTTCGTACTCGTAATTAACACCAGCAATTAACTTAACTGCACTCTCCACTTGATAGCGATGAAATAAATAAAGCGGCACTAGTTTTTCTTCTAATTGCGAGAGTGCATCACCTGTTTTAATGTTATTTATTCCAAACTGCGCAAGTGCTTTTTTGCGAACGTCGAGTACTCTTAATAACTCTTTTGATGGGTTTGTACCGTTATCCCATAAATGGGCCGTTGGATGCGCGCCACCTTTTGCTCGCGCGTCGCTGTCGGATATAAACTCAAGGCCTTTGGCTTTATTCTCTTTTAATATTGCTGCCAGTTCAGCGCTTTCGTCTTGGTTAGTAAAATCGCTGTAGCCATATTTAATAACTTGAGTATCCCATGCGCCCATACCTTTTGCGTAGCCACGGGTTACATCTAGGCTTCCTTGATCGTTAAAGCTAAGCAGTGGATGCGGGTAATCCATAACAGAGGCTCTATCGCCTACTGATGCGGCAAAGTTATGAGAAATCCCTAACGTATGGCCAATTTCGTGAGCACTTAATTGGCGAATGCGATCAAGCGCCATCGCCTGTAAATTTTTAGCGGCTTCATTACCTTCTAAGTAAGGCGCACTAAGCGCTTCGGCTATTAATATATCTTGACGAACGCGCAGTGAACCAAGCGTTACATGGCCTTTTAGTATTTCACCCGTGCGAGGGTCAATTACAGAGCTTCCGTATGACCAACCACGTGTAGCACGGTGCACCCACTGAATAACGTTATAACGAATATCCATAGGGTCTGCATTACTTGGCAGTACTTTTACTATAAATGCGTTTTTATATCCTGCGGCACTAAATGCGTCATTCCACCATTTACCACCTTCTAATAAAGCGCTTTTAACAGGCTCAGGAACGCCGGGATCTAGGTAGTAAACAATAGGTTCTACAGGTTCGCTAATAGGTAAACTTGGATCTTTTTTAGCTAAGCGATGACGCGGTATATAGCGTACAAACATAGACTCACCAAGCGCCGCTGCATAGTCTTTATGCTCAATACTCCAAAAGCCAGATTGCGGATTAAATTTGCGTGGTGTGTAGTTATCATCAGGTAATTTAATCAATGAGTGATGCATATGCACAGTAAGTGCATAAGGGTCAGCACTTACTTGGCGAACAAATTCACCTGGCTTTGTGCCCTTAAAGGTGAGTACCGCTTCAAGTTCGGTGTTTTTTACGAATGCCTTTGAGCGTTTTATATAAACGGCACTTCGTGCTTCATCAAGGCTAAAGTTACCTTGTTTACGCGCAGCAAGCTTTCGGCTTACACCGTGCACATCACTTAATAAATACGGTGTATAGTCAATTAATGCAGCTGTTTTATCTTGCGCAACGACTTTAAAGCCTGCAAGTATACTTGATGCAAACGCTTCTTTAATACTTTGCTGCTCGGCTTTATTAGTAGTGTTAGCACGGTAGTAAGTGTTTACAGCGCGTAGCATGACTTTATCGCCAAAACGCTCAAATTGTACGAGGTGAGTATTTCCAAGCTGGCCTCTATCAAGGCCTATATCGTTTGAGCCAATACCGTATGGCAAGCTTTGCTGAAGTAAAAATTGTTGTTCAAATTTATCTACTTTTAAATAAACTTTGCCGTTTTGCGTATCGTAAAAAAACGAATAGTAGCCCGGGAAGTGATTCATTTGCGTAGTAAATTCATCAATTGACTTAATTGCTGCGTGCGCTTGAGTTATGATAGTGCACAGCACAGTAAAGAATATGTAACTTATTAGTGGTATTTTTTTCATAATCTTATCTTTGTTATTGGCGTTTTAAGTATGATTAGGTGGCCCCATTATAGGGTGCTATTTAAACAATACAGTTATTTAAGACGAAATTCAGCGCACTTAGTTAATCTCTCTCACATTTATGATTAATTAGTACACGTTATCAGGAAAATAAAATGCGTAGACTCCCTCCAGTATTATTAGAAGACGGTTGCCCAAGAGAACTTTTGTCGTTAATAAGAACCATTTTAGCGGCATGTAAAGAAATCTCGTTTCGTGTTGGCCAAGGTGCGCTTTCTGGCGTATTAGGCTCAACGCTCGATGAAAACATTCAAGGCGAAACTCAAAAAAAGCTCGATGTATTATCTAACCAGCTTTTAAAAGATATATTACTGGAGTCGGGCAACGTTAAAGCAATTGCCTCTGAAGAAGAAGATTACACCGTTGCCGGCAATCAGGATGCGAAATACATTGTTGCATTTGACCCACTTGATGGCTCATCAAATACGGATATAAACTCGCTGGTTGGTACTATATTTTCGATTATGGAAGCGCCTGAAGGCTCAGACGCAGCCGATCAAAGCATATTTATGCAGCCTGGCCACAAGCAAGTTGCAGCAGGCTATGTACTTTATGGCCCATCAACTATGCTTGCACTTACGACAGGTAAAGGCACGCGTATGTTTACGCTTGATAAAACCCAAGGTAGCTTTTTACTAACAGAAGACTTTGCCACTATACCTGCTGATACCAACGAATTTGCTATTAATGCATCAAATCAGCGCCATTGGCAGTCAGCTATGCAAAACTATATAAATGATTTGTTAGAAGGCGATACAGGTCCGCGTGCTAAAAACTTTAATATGCGCTGGATTGCTGCCATGGTTGGTGACGTGCACCGTGTGCTTAGCCGTGGGGGGATATTTACTTACCCTACTGATACTAAAGATCCAAATAAACCAAATAAGTTGCGCTTACTTTACGAGGCAAACCCAATGGCCATGCTTGTTGAGCAAGCCGGAGGTATAGCTTCAACAGGTACCGAGCGCATTATGGATATACAGCCTGATGCAATCCACCAGCGTGTAGCCGTTATTTTAGGTTCAAAAAACGAAGTAGAAACGTGCTTGGGATATCATAAGTAAACACGTTATCAGCTATAAAAAATACTAAAACCGCATTTTATTAGATGCGGTTTTTTTATTGTATATTCGCTACATACAACTGCAATAAACTCGCATCTAAAGATTTGTGTCAGACTAAATCTAGCCCTTTAATAATGCTAATAACTGTTCAAGCTTTTTGTGGCTAAGTTCTCCCATTTGCTCGCTATTGCTTAGCGCATAAATAACGCCTTCATGCTCGGCGCAATTTATATCATCTCGCGATTCAATTACATTTGCCCAAAGCTCTATATCGTCAATATCAATTTCTTTGTTTAAACAACGCGTAAGTACGTCAATTAGTACAGGCTGTGTGAGTGTGTATAGGTATGTTTGATTGCTCGACGCAGTTGAAATAATCACACTTATGGCGCTATCTCTTTGCTCGCCAAATGTAATAAATTCAGCCAATGCTTTTTGTATATTCATAATATTTGTTATTCTTGCTGCTCTACTGTTGATAAGAACTAAAATGACTCAAATAAACTGCAGCCAATGTAATACACCGCTTACCTGTAATGTAAATGATATAACCGCGTGTTGGTGTAACCAGTTACCCGCTATTTTACCGTTAGATAGCAGTGCAACAAGTTGTTTATGCAATCGCTGTACACTTGAGAAAATTAATATTTATTTAGAGAACATTTTTACTCTGCCAATTAAAGCTCAAATTGAATTTGCTAAACAGTTTAGAGGTAATGACAATTTAGTTGAGGGGCTCGATTACACCATGCAAAATGGCTACATAGTATTCAGTAAATGGTTTTTTTTAAAACGGGGTACTTGCTGTAAAAATGGTTGTAAAAATTGCCCATACGGCTATAAAAAATAAAAAAGAGCCGATTAACTAAAACGACCCTTTTATAAGAGCTTGCATTCATCTACAGCTATTTAGTACTGCCTGTTTCTATTGGCAGTGAATCACTTGCTCCCCACTCGCTCCACGAACCATCGTAAACGCTTAGGTTGTTATATCCGCATTCATCAGCAAGCAGAGCTAGTACGCAGGCTGTAATACCTGAGCCACAACTAAATTGCAGTTGCTGAATATCTCCGGCGACTTCATTAAATTTAGCCTTGAGTTCATCAATCGACTTAGGCTCACCTTCATTTAATAAATCAGTGAACGCTAACGAACGGCTATTAGGAATATGACCGCTTCGCATCCCTTTACGAGGCTCTGGGTCTTCACCCGTAAAGCGCTTGTAGGCACGTGCATCTAACATTAACGTATTAGCATCGTCTATGCTGTTAAGCACTTGCTGCTGCTTAATAAAATAACCCGGCGCTAAATTAGCAACAAAATTACCTGTCTGTGTTGGGGTACTATAAGCACATTGAGTGCTGTAACCGTATTCAAGCCACTTTTTTAAGCCACCGCTGAGCACTTTTACATTATTAAAGCCCATAGCCTTTAGCATCCACCACGCTCTAGCAGCACTAAATAAATCATCTTGTTCATAAACAACTATAAACGAACCGTCATTTACACCTGCTTTTTGCATTACTTGAGTAAACTGTTCACTACTGCAAAGGGTGTTAGGTATAGCGCTGGTAGTATCTGCAAGCTCGGTTTTAATATCAAAACGTAGTGCACCTGGCAGCACTTTATCTGCTTTATAGGTCCCCAAAACACCGGGGCGCAACATGCCAGCATCAAAAATAATTAATGCAGGGTCATTACGTTGTTCATGTAATTGCTGGCAGGTTATTAAATTTTTCATTTTATTTTTTTTGTTCAATTTTATCTAAAACGTTACGCAACTTCGTACTTGATGTATGTGAGGTGTAAGAAAAATAACAAATTTCAACATTGAACTTAGCAAAATCTGCTTCTATTTTTTTCCATTTTTCAGTCCCTTTCCAATCATCACCAACAAACATTTTATCAAATTTTAAATTGTTCCAAGCATCTTCTTTATCGTAATTAACCTGAGGGACAACCTCATCTACAAATTTTATAGCTTCAACTATTTCCATGCGCTCTTGAAAAGGAATAACTGGCTCTTTGTTTTTTGCCGACATACTTAATTCATCTGTAGTTACGCCTACAATTAAATAGTCGCACTCTAGTTTAGCTCTTTTTAGAATATTTAAATGACCAATATGAAATAGGTCAAAAACCCCCGTGGTATATCCAATTTTTTTCATTTATAAAACCTAGTTATTATCTTAGTTTTAAGTCCTTTTAAAAAATTTAATTACGTCCGACTGACTTTGATTGTAATAATTAATTATTTTCCATCAGGTATTGTACAATTCTCTGACTGGCCTTACCGTCAACTTTTCCGGCTAGCTTTTCAGATAAAGACAACCTGATATTAGCTAAACTCTCGGGTTCAGCGAGTTGTTGCTCTACTATTTTTTTCAAACCTTTATACTTTTTAGCATGTACGGCTAAGTTAGCATATTCACCATAATCGCGATCCATGCGCTTTTTAAAACGATATGAGAATATTCCTCTATAACTCCATCTTAATTTTAAAAAGTCACACCAAATAACGGGCTTGTTTAACAAAGCAAATTCAAATAAAGCAGACGAAGCATCACTAATTAATAAATCAGCTTTATCTAAAAAGGGCACTAAAGAATAGTCTTCTACTTTTGCCAAATATACATTTGGATAAGTAGCCCAATGCTCTAATAATTCAACGTGCTTTTTATAGCGTTCTTTACTAATAGAAAAATAGTGAGGTTTTATTAAGATGTTGTAATTGCCAAAATGTTCCGGCCAATTTTTAGGAAATAACTCTAAACTACTAGGATAAAACGTTGGAGCATAGAGAAGTGTTTGTTTTTCATCACTAAAATTACCAAGTTCTAAAGAACCATCAATTTTTTCATTGTTAAAAATAGGGTCTAACTTACAAAAGCCTACATCAATAAATTTATCATCAGGGTACATAGACTCTAAGCGAGCAAGCCTATATGCGCCCTCAACAAACCTAACTGTCATAGCTTTGTTTGATTTAGTGTAATAACTTGATTTAGGACCAATCCCATGCCCAAGCTGTGCACTTTTAGACACTTTATGTAATCGTTCTAAGTAACTAAAGGAATTCGCAAAAAAGACCCAATCAGCCTTTTCCTGCTCATAAAAATCCATCGCTTGGTGCTGATCATCAACCCATATATGATCTAGATTATAATCATCTATAACACGTTGGATTAAATGCTTATGACTATTTCTATAAAATACAAACTTACTTTTGATGCCTTTCTGGGAGAGCTTTTTAAAAACAGGAATATATTGAGGTAGGTAATAAAGGCTTTGTGTGTCAAAAATTACATTCATATTGAATCACCATTATTTTTATTTATATTCTACCTCGAAAATGACATAACAAAAACCAAGTACCTATATTTTTATAATTTCACCGCGTAAAGGAGCCATCCGAGAAAGAATCTTATTTTGTAGATTATGGTTTATATTTTGCTCATTCATAGCATTTATTAGTAAATCTACTACATGATTAAAGTCTTTTTCTGTTATGTGCATACCCGTGTGAATTGCCACCATAGAGTCGCCATCGTATTTACATGGGCCTTCAACTAACATACACATATGCGTAATAAACCCTTGCCTAAAATGCGCTATATTACTGTGTTCAAAGTAATGTATAACTTGCTCGTCATTACCTATTTGATAAATAAAGCTGTCAACTAGTCGAGCCAAGCCTGCTTTGCCGTCTAATTGTTGATAAAGCGATAGCTGCGGAGAGCTTGCACACCCGTTTAGTAAAATGATACATGTAAAAAAAATAGCGACGCTTTTCATTACCAATACCCTGTAACCGATAAATACCAGCCAGTTTGATCGTCTGCACCAGCAATACTACCCAAATCAAGGTATGCCGCTGTTACACTTATATGCTTATTGGGCATCCAGGCTATAAATAAATCTTTCCAGTCTTGCTCGCCTAAATTAAGGTTGTTGTTTTTTTGGCGGTACTCCACACCAACGGCTATTTCTCGGCTAAAAAATAGTGCGGTACTGCCTTCAAACAACACCTTGGCACTACTGTTTGACCCGCCGTAACCAAGTAAACCAAGTTGATTTGCTTCGCTGTAGCGTGTAGTTACATTCCAAAACCAGTTGTAACCCGCAATAGCGCCCAAATGTAATTTGCTTGCTGCTAAATAATAATCGGTTCCACTGGTGTCTTGTGCACCGACAAGTGTTGCTACTGCGCCATCATCAAGCGATTTATGTTGTATGCCTAAGCTCAATTGTGGCCAATCGCTGTAAACTATATCGCCGTATAAGCGAATTTTAGCGCCCGTAACAGATTGCTCTATTTCAGTATCAAGCGCAGGCACATCAAATTGTTGCTGCGCATAGCTAAGTTCGAGCCTATTAAATAAATTAAGTTGTGCACCGCATACATCGAGCGTGTAATCAGTTACATCTGCACGACTACAAAAGCCATTTACCGAAAATTCATCCTCGCTTGCGTAACCAGCTAGTTGCGCCCACGGGACAATACCACCGCCGCCACTGCCTTCAATTTGAGAAACCCCGGGTGTGGCTAATAATTTTCCATCACTCGCAAGGCTTGAAAAACTAGTTACTAGGAGCAACCCTGCCAATACACACTTAATTTTTTTCATAGTATTCCTCTAGCCACTTTTCCAATAGGTCTGCTTTTAAAGGTCTACTTAGGTAATAACCTTGCGCATGATCACATTTCATTTCTTTAAGTAGATTTAATGAGTCTAAAGTTTCTACGCCCTCAGCTACTACCGAAAACCCCAGTTGGTGGCCTAGCGTAATAGATGACTGCACTATAAATTGATCTTTTTGAGATTCGTCTAGTTTTAAAATAAAGCACTTATCTAATTTTAGCTCATCAATGGGTAGCATTTTTAATCTCCCAAGCGATGTTTGCCCCACACCATAATCATCAAGTGATATTTTAACGCCCACCTCTTTTAAGTTTTGCAGCGCTTTTATGCCTTTTTCTTCATTTTCGATCATATCACGCTCGGTGAGCTCAATTGTGATCAAACTTGGCATTACATTATGCTTTTTAAGAGTACGCACCAGCGCCGAGTGAAACCCCGGAAATGCAATATCTTGTGCGGAAACGTTTATCGCGGCTTGTAAGTTAATTCCTTTACTCTGCCAATCAGCGACTTGTGAAACTACGGTATTAACCACCCAAGCAGTTAGCTCAACAATAAGCCCCGACTGCTCTGCTAAATCAATAAACAACTCAGGGTTTACCCAACTGCCATCTTTTCGCTGCCAACGGATAAGTGACTCAACTTTGTCTATTTTTTGAGGGACTAAATGCAGTTTAGGTTGATAGGTCATAAACAGCTGGCCATCGTCATCACTAATCGCTTGTTTTAGCTCATCAAGCATAATTAATCGCTCAAGATGAGCTTCGTCTTCGCCATTTTTATAATAATGAATGCTTTCTTGATTGCTAGCAGCGCTTTCTACCGCAATAAGTACGCGGCGCATTAAATCATCGCTTGCCATGCCTTGCGAAGGGTACTGAACAATACCCGCACTAAATCGTAAGTTAATTTTTAACTTTTGAATGGTATAACAAGCTTGCAGTTGAGCCATCAAACCTACAATGCCACTTTTTTGATCCCGCGCGGCGCCCGTTGGAAATACCGTTAAAAATTCATCCCCGCCAATGCGAGCATGTAACCCACCTAACTCATCTGAAAATTCGCTTATTCTACACGCCACGGCTTTTAAGCAATCATCGCCAATACGTGGGCCAAGTTTATCGTTGATATGTCGCAGGCCTTTTATATCAATAGCGACAAGCGTGTACTCTGCGTTAGCATCAAGCTCATCATCTAATACTTCAAGCATGGCAGAACGATTATAAAAGCCGGTAAGAGAGTCATGACGAGCTTGAAAATTAATTTGTTTCTCGCGCTGGTTTATATCGTTACCCATGTTATCGAACGCGGCAACTAAGGTGGCTATTTCTGTACTTTGCTTTTTACCTTTAAACTCAAAGCTATAATTACCTTGTGCGAACTGCTTAGCGATTACAGCAAGCTGAGATAACGGAGTGGTTAAATTATTTGCAAATAAGCCACTGGTTATAACCCCAATAAACATTGTTAAAATAGCTAAAATAATCAGTGTAAAAAGCAGTTTTTCGAAGTCGCTATAGCTTTGTGTTAAGTCGGCGCTGAGTAAAATAATAACAGGGTGGCTCGCTAAAGATGCCAGCTCTATATCTAAATTGCGATACACCAAATACTCGCCAAAAAAGCGCGTTGTAGTCACGGTATTAAAGTAAGAAACAGGTTCAAATGGAGTTGGTCGCTCTGCCAAAGAGCTAATAACAATATCGTCGGCACTGCCAATAAAGCTCACGTCCATGCCGGTTAAACTTTTTAGTTCATTGGCAACATTGTCATCTATTTTAAAGCCTACAAGACTATACGCTACCGTACGCGGTGCTTTAACTGGAAGTAAAATAACTTGATAAAGCGCATTATTAAGCACTACAAAACTCGACTCTTCAGGCGCATTCAAAAGCTCTTTCATAAGAGGTTGTAAATTATGCGCAAAAGCATCTTCGTTAGTGTTAGCTGAGACCAACATACCTGACAAATCAAGTAACAACATAAGCTCAGCGTCAATTCGCTGGCTATGGTTAAACAGCACACTGCTTATTGTGCCAGCGTCGCGTGTTGCTACTGCTTGTTTAAACCCAAAATCGGAGGTAAGCACTTTTGCAGCTGTTAGCAGCAAGCTTTCTTTAGACTTTAAATATTGCTTATAAACACTTTGTGCAACGCTTATATCTTGGTTTACTTTTTCTTCTTGAAACTTACTTGTAGACCACCAAAAGCCAAATAAGCTAACCATAGTGGTTAATAGCACTAAGCCAACACATAAAATGGTTATACGATTACGTAAACTATTAGTCATTACCGGCCTTAAATTTACTGCCGAATGTATTTCGAGGAGCAGGTGATGAAGTATTTACAGTGACTAACAGCTGCTTTTGAGAGTTAATAGTTATGATTTTTTTATTCTCCAGTGGTGCAGTTTGCAGAGGATGCCATACGCTCAGCTGTGTGGGCGTTGTTTCTAAAGACATACTAACGATGCCATCTTTGTCACTTTTATACACACGCTCGCTGCTAGCAACATAAATATAGCCCACCATCGAGTCGTGAATATTACACCCTAAAACAACAACACCTTGCTGATCAAATGTAATAGGCTCTTTTGGTTGGCCAGAATATAACCTTAGCTGAAAAGGTTTGGCTTGTGAAAAAGAATATACGTGGTGGCGAATATTATCGCTGTTAGGGAAGTTAACTTGCTGGCCTTGTTGCACTACTAATAACTCAGGTAAAAACTGTTTATGTACCTGATCCATGACTGCAACGGGCAATGTTTTAGATGCTGCGTGAGTGCTTACATTAATTAGCTCGACAACAGCCCCTGATAATTTTTGACCGTGCTGATCTTCTATTATTAAACTAGTATTCGCACTTGAGGCAAACTGACTGTAGAACAAACCTATAGCTAAAAAATAACTATGTTTTGTACATTTTTGAAATGCCCGCTTAAACATAACAACACCTAAACATTAATGTTAGGTTAAGTTAATTAGAGACGGGCACTAATTGCAAGAATTATAGCCCAGTAACCAAAAATAAAGACTGCGCTAACATTGTTTTACATACTTTAGTTGTATTATTTTACTATCAGACCGTAATCAGAATCTAAAATATCAATCACTTCTTGGCGAGGATCTTCAGGTATTACAATATCTTTACCTACAATTTTACTTGCTATGCCTACATAAGTATTCGACACTTCAAGCATAACAGACTCGGGTAAAATGAAGTCTTTAGCCAGTTGCTCACGCTCATCCATTCGATCTTTATTTAATAACACGTCACTTTCTGGCACGTTAGAAATTAATAACTGACGAAACCCCTCTTTAGAGTTTTCAACTATTTTACCATCACGGTAAGCCGCTTCATCCCATATGCGCGAAGAGTCAGGTGTGCCTACTTCGTCAATATAAATAAGTTGCTGTGCACCGTTTAAGTCCTCTACGTAGCCAAACTCAAATTTTGTATCTACAAAAATTTGGTCGAGTTTTGCCAGCTCATCGCTAATTAACTCAAAGCCCTCTACCAATAGCTTTTCGTATTTTGTGACGTCATCAGCCGATTTAAAATTAAATATATCTAAATTATCAGTGATGTTAGCGCGCGTTATATTCACATCATCAACAGGTGGAATATCATCTACACCTTCAATAATGCCTTTGGTTGAAGGAGTAATAAGTACATTATCAAGCTTTTGGTTAGCTTTTAAACCCTCAGGTAAATCTATACCGCAAAAATTGCGTGTGCCTTTTGCGTAGTCGCGCCACATGCTGCCAGTAATATATTGGCGTGCAATGGCCTCTACTTTCACGGTACTTGCTTTGCGTACAATCCATACATAGGGATGCGGAATATCAACAATGTGATTACCCGCAAGGCCTGCTTTATCGAATAACTTAAACCAATGAGATGCAACTGAATTAAGCGCTATACCTTTACCCGGCACGCCGTTTAAACCGTTTTCGCCTTGCCAAATACAATCAAAAGCAGAAATACGGTCTGAAATCACCATAATTGCTAACTCAGTACCTTGAGGCACTTTGTAGCCTTTATCTTTAATAAGTCGTGCGCTGTCTTCGTCTGTTAGCCAATAAACCGAACGAACTTTACCGCTATGTACTTCACCTTTAGTGCGAATGGGTAAATCATCGTTTACGTCTAAAACTTTATAGCTAGTCATGCTATCTCCGGGGTTAGGGATGCTCAAAGAGCAAAGTATGGTATGGGGTTATAAGCGCTATATAATAAATCAGCCTACCCTAAAGCTCAATCGGCACTGAAAACTAAATAACCACGCAATATTTATATGGCTGTAATAATGCGGTAAACTCAGCGTGCTAACCAAAGGGGTGCTGCTTGAATTACTTATCTGCTACTAAAAATAAAAAGTACTTGATGTATATTTCTCAAAATTACTCATACGCTATTTTAAGGCCTTTGCAGGCGCAA
Source organism: Pseudoalteromonas sp. MMG006 (assembly GCF_018101025.1). Classification (NCBI taxonomy): domain Bacteria; kingdom Pseudomonadati; phylum Pseudomonadota; class Gammaproteobacteria; order Alteromonadales; family Pseudoalteromonadaceae; genus Pseudoalteromonas; species Pseudoalteromonas sp. MMG006. Next base: position 3,594 of record NZ_JAGJEJ010000030.1, on the reverse strand, counting down.
ATTTTAGCGCATGGAGGCGAAGTGCGTTGGTTTTTACAAGGTAATGACGTTAACCCGCTTTTTCTAAAAGCTGAAGAACAGCAGCTAAGTTCAATTAAAGAAATTCATGAGTGGTGTCCTGATGCTACATTCGCTCCTGCGAATTTAATTCCCACTTTTTTCCCCGGAATAAAAGTAGCTGTCTTTCATGGCTTTGACGCTCATAAAAGAGATACTACGGGAGAGAAAGGGCATTTTGCAATAAGAGGCTGCTTCGATTTATATTGCACACAAGGTCCTAATACCACAGAGCGATTTGAAGAATCAGCCCGTAAGCACGGCTATTTTAAAGTAGTAGAAACTGGTTGGCCGACCTTGGATCCATTATTTAACGAAGCAACTAGCAACCCTTATGCTAGCAATGATCCTCGACCTACACTTTTAATTTGTTCAACTTTTTCACACAGACTAACACTTGCTCCTCGGCTTTATGAGCAAATAAAGCACTTTAGTGAGCAAGGAAAATGGAGAATACTAGTACAGTTTCATCCAAAAATGCCTCTTGAATGGGTCATAAAATATAAAGAGTTAAGTAACCAAAATTTAACTTTTGTCGAGACTGATAATGTATTACCTTTATTAAAAGCAGCAGATGTAATGCTGTGTGATACATCATCTGTTATGCAAATGTTCTTATTACAAAAAAAGCCTGTAGTGACATTTAGAACAAGACAACCACTTCTTCATTTATTAAATGTAACAGAAGCCACTGAAGTAGAGAAAAGTATTGATTTAGCTCTTACGTACCCAAAAGAGCTAATATCTGCTATAACTCGTTATTCTCAAGAGCTACACCCATACACCGACGGGCAATCGAGTATGCGAGTGTTAAAAGCGACAAATGAATTTTTGCTTAGTGAAAACAACTTAAAATCGAAGCCTTTTAATTTAATCAGACAACTTAAAATGAGAAAAAAATTAAACTTTTGGGGCTGGTAAAACTACACAATGATAAGCTTAAATAACGTTACCTTTAAATGGCATAAAAACGACCCTGTACCGACGCTCAATATACCTACCCTAATAATAAATAAAGGTGAGCATGTTTTTTTGCATGGCCCTAGCGGCTCGGGTAAGTCAACATTATTAGCACTACTGGCAGGTATTAATACCGCCACCAGCGGTGATGTTTTAATATTAAGTCAAAATTTAAATACACAAAGCAACACCAAACGAGATGCCTTTAGAGCGGATCACATTGGTTATATTTTTCAAAACTTTAATTTACTCCCTTATCTATCGCCAATCGAAAATGTAACGCTTGGTTGTGAGTTTTCAAAAAGCCGACAACAAAAAGTATTAAAACAGCACTCTGGGCCTAAACCTTCATTACAAAAAGAAGCCGTACGTTTACTAAACGCATTAGGGCTTAGTGAGCAATACCATAACAAAGATGTAGCCACATTAAGTATTGGCCAACAGCAGCGTGTTGCAGCAGCCCGCGCATTTATAGGCAGCCCAGAGCTAATTATTGCCGATGAGCCCACCTCAGCACTTGATGCAAACAACCGCGAAAACTTTATAAAGCTATTGTTTGAACAAGCAAAGCTCTCCAGCAGTACTTTAGTGTTTGTAAGCCATGATGAGAGCTTAAAGCCGCTATTTGATCGTGCTATTGATCTAATGAGCTTGCAGGAGCCACTATGATCCTTACTAAACTTGCTTACAAAAGCTTATTAAATCGGCGTGCCAGCGTATTACTCACGCTTTTTACCATCGCGATTAGTGTAATGCTGCTTTTAAGTATTGAGCGCATACGCGTTGATGCAAAAAGTAGTTTTAGTAATACTATTTCAGGCACCGATTTAATTGTAGGAGCACGAACCGGTGATATACAGTTATTGCTTTCGTCAGTATTTAGAATTGGCCATACAAATAATGGCGTAACCTGGCAAAGCTACAAATACATAACAAGCCAACGCGGCGTTAAGTGGAGCATTCCTCTAAGCCTTGGCGATAGCCATAAAGGCCAAGCGGTACTTGGCACAACACTAGATTACTTTGAGCATTATCAATTTGCTAAAAAACAGCATTTAACCTTTAACCAAGGACATGCTTTTACTGCTATTAACGAAGTCGTATTAGGAAGTGACGTAGCAAACCGCTTAAATTATAAATTAGGTGATCAAATAGTCATATCTCATGGTATGGGCAATACCAGTTTTCACCATCATAAAGACAACCCCTTTAAAGTTACCGGCATTTTAAATGCGACTGGCACGCCAGTGGATAAAACCTTACACATACCACTTGCTGCCATTGACTTAATACATGGTGGCTCTGCTCATAATGAACACGATGAACACGATGAACACGATGAACACGATGAACACGATGAACACGATGAACACGATGAACACGATGAACACGATGAACACGATGAACACGATGAACACGAAAAGTATAGTGACTTAACGGGGCAGCCCAAACAAATTACCGCTTTTTTAATGGGCTTCAACTCGCCTTTATACACGCTACAAATTAGGCGCAATATAAACCAATATAAAAAAGAAGCACTGCTTGGCATTATGCCAACTGTAACGCTTAAAGAACTGTGGCAAATGTTAGCAATAGTCGAAAAAGTATTACTGTTGTTTTCGGGTGTTGTAGTACTGGTTAGTTTATTAGGTATGCTTACTACGCTGCTGGCTAATTTAAACCAACGACGACGCGAACTTGCCATATTGCGCTCTGTAGGTGCTCGCCCATGGCAGTTATTTACGTTAATAAGTATTGAGTCACTTTTTACCACCTTGCTTGGGTGCATTGTAGGCTGCGCACTTTATTACTTAGTTATGCTTTTAGCTAGTAGCTACTTACAAAGCCAAGCGGGCATAAGCGTAAACATAGCCATGCTCTCTTACTATGAACTCACCTTAATAGGCGTTATTATGGCCGCTGGTTTTATTATTGGTTTAATACCCGCCACTCGCGCTTACTTTTACTCACTCAGCGATGGCATGAGTATAAAAATATAATTTTTAGGTATCCCATGACGTTTTTTAAAACAGTAGTTAATTACAGCTTATGCATTAGCTTATTATTTATAAGCTTTATTAGTAATGCCAACCCGCCAAAAGAGATTTTTTGGGAAGACTTAATCCCTAAAGGCCATGTACAAATAGATACACAAGCTCAGGCCAATCATGAAGGCAGTGAGCAAAATTGGGTGCAACCCGATTTAGATGCACCAGTAGTAAAAGCGCTCGATGGACAATCAGTTAGTTTACCTGGCTTTGTAGTGCCGCTAGAAGGCGATAGCGAAGTGATCACTGAGTTTTTATTAGTGCCATACTTTGGCGCGTGTATTCACGTGCCACCACCACCGCCAAACCAAATTGTACATGTAACAATTAAAGGCGGCGTACCTATCGACAGTTTATACGACGCAATCGTAGTAACAGGTATTATAAGTACACAAAGCTGGTCAGGCGAAATAGCTCAAGTAGGATATAAAATGAAAGCGGTAGGCGTAGCACCGTTTGAATTATAAGTTCAGTGGTTAGTAGTTAGTAGTTAGTAGTTAGTAGTTAGTAGTTAGTAGTTAGTAGTTAG